>CAVJKK010000125.1:0-1992 GCA_963649855.1 Anaerovoracaceae bacterium | reverse complement strand
ACCTATTACAGACAGAATCACTACCACCCGATCATGGCGCTGCGTTCAAGTTTCGGGATTTTAATTCAGATTCCTTTCTTTCTTGCCGCCTACCACACTCTTTCTGCCCTTCCGGAACTTCAGGGACAGTCTTTTCTCTTTATCCGCGACATGGGAAAACCTGACGCAATCTTTACACTCGGAAACTTCAACGTAAACATCCTGCCTGTACTGATGACGCTCATCAACTGTGTTTCGGGCGCAATCTATTCAAAAGGACACGGTCTGCGCGAAAAAATCCAGATTTACGGAATGGCTGCCCTTTTCCTTATAGTTCTGTACAATTCTCCAGCGGGACTTGTCGTTTACTGGACGATGAACAACATTCTTTCGCTCGTAAAAAACGTTTTCTACAAGATGAAGAATCCGCTCAAAGTTCTGTATGCGATAATGTGTGCGGTCTTTGTATTCCTCGCCTTTTACATTCTTTTCCTGTATCGGGGAGGAGCGGGCTTGAAAAAGAGGCTTGCTGCCGTCATTGCACTCTTAGTCTGCATTCCCGTTCCGCTTTATTTAAGGGCAGTAAACTTTCTTCTGACAAAACCGTTAAAAAGCCTCATCGAAAACAGAAAACTCCGCTTTTCAATCTTTATTTTTTCGTGACTTGCAGTCTGCGTTCTGACGGGACTCGTACTTCCGTCTTCGCTGATTGCTTCAAGCGTCCAGGAATTTTCAAACATCGAAAACTATAAGAATCCCGTTCAGTTTCTTGGAAGTTCCTTCTGGATGAGCTTCGGGCTCATAATCTTCTGGCCGGTCTGCATTTATTTTCTCTTTAAGGAAAAAATCCAGACTCTGCTTTCTTTTACGTACCTTTTTATTCTGGTTGCCTGCATAGTAAATGCGTATGCTTTTGCCGGAAATTACGGTTCAATGGACGCAACACTCAAGTTTATTGACGGCTTTAAGAATTCTTCCTCCCTCTTTATGCTCCTGAACCTTGCAGCCCTTGCGCTGTGTGCAGCTGTCCTCGTCGTCCTGGTTCACTTCAACCTTGCAAAAATTCTTTCAAATATCAGCATGATTGCGCTCGGAACATTCGTGATTTTTACGGGCATAAACGTAAGTAAAATCAATTCTGAATACGCACAGTTTGCGAGAATAGAACAGAAAAATGAGGATAACGGAGATTCGATAAAGTTTCATCTTTCAAAAAATCAGCCGAATGTCGTGATTTTCATGCTCGACCGTTTTGAAAATGCTTACCTTCCGTTCATCCTGAAAGATGAGCCGCAGCTGAAAGAAAAATTACGGGGATTTGTCTACTACCCGAATACGATTTCCGCAAACAGCCATACTTTAATGGGAAGCCCGGGAGTTTACGGCGGTTATGAATACACGCCTTACGAGATGAACAGACGCCCTGAACTTACGCTGAAAGAAAAACACAATCAGGCACTTTTACTTCTTCCGTCGATTTTTACGAAAGAAGCGGGTTTTGAAGCCTATATTTCAGACCTTTCATGGGGAAATTACAGCTATATTTCTGACATGAGTTTTGCAAAGGACATTCCGGACGTGAGTGCCTTCTCCCTGATGTCGCGGTACACGGCAGACTTCAAGAAAGAATGCATGAAGCCGGGATTTGAAAAAGCTTCACTTGCGCATGTGCTGAACAGAAATCTTTTCTGGGTGAGCATTTTCCGCCAGACACCCGCTGCCCTGCGTTCCGTCGTTTACTACAAGGGAACGTGGTGGGAAAACGGCGTAAAGGAAAGTTCAAGTTCTTTCGGGGACTGGTTTTCTGCCCTCTGGAAACTTACTGACATTACGGCAACTGACAGCAGAAAGCCTTCGCTGTGCATCATTACGAACGAAGCAACTCATTCAAACGAAGATATTTCGATGTTCAGCTTTAAGAATCTGCCGGGAATTGAAACTTCCACTTCCCTTTCCCTGAAGAATGACAGCGCCTATAAAATCGACATCGTCACCCTCGATGCAGTATGCGAG
>CAVJKK010000124.1:0-5102 GCA_963649855.1 Anaerovoracaceae bacterium | reverse complement strand
GGCTTATTATTTTGAAGAACCTTCACACACTTTCGGCGAATATCTTTTGGTTCCGGGTTACTCTTCGGCTGAATGTATTCCGGACAGAGTTTCATTAAAGACTCCGGTCGTTAAATTCAATAAAAAGAAAGGCGAGGCTTGCCCTCTTACTATGAATATTCCGATGGTTTCGGCTGTCATGCAGGCGGTTTCTGACGACAAACTTGCGATTGCCCTTGCAAAAGAAGGCGGAATCAGTTTCATCTTCGGAAGTCAGACTATCGAAAATCAGGCTGCAATGGTTGCACGCGTCAAGGCTTACAAGGCTGGCTTTGTAACTTCGGATTCAAACATCCGTCCTGACCAGACTCTCGAAGAAGTAGTTGAACTGAGCGCAAAGACAGGTCATTCAACTGTTGCCGTAACTGAAGACGGTTCTCCGAACGGCAAGCTTGTGGGAATCATCACTTCAAAGGATTTCAGAATCGGTCACTGTCCTTCAGGCTCAAAGGTAAAGGACTACATGACGGGACTTGCTGACCTTGCTACGGGCAGAGAAGGAATCGACCTTTCAGAAGCAAACGAAATCATCTGGGAAAAGAAAGTAAATCAGCTCCCGATCGTTGATAAAGACGGCAATCTCGTAAGCCTTGTTTTTCGCAAGGACTATTCAACCCACGCAGAACATCCGAAAGAACTGCTTGATTCAAAACAGCGCTACATCGTAGGGGCTGGAATCAACACCCGCGACTACATGGAACGCGTTCCGAAACTTCTTGAAGCGGGCGCAGACGTATTTGTCCTTGACTCTTCCGAAGGTTTTTCTGAATGGCAGGCTCGCGCATTGAAAGACCTGCACGCTGCTTTCCCGGGAATCAAGGTTGGTGCCGGTAACGTTGTTGACGCTGAAGGCTTTAACTTCCTCGCTGATTCAGGTGCAGACTTCGTAAAAATCGGTATCGGTGGCGGTTCAATCTGCATTACCCGCGAACAGAAGGGTATCGGTCGCGGTCAGGCAACTGCAACGATTGAAGTTGCAAAAGCACGCGACGAATACTACAAAAAGACGGGCATTTATGTTCCTGTATGCTCAGACGGCGGAATCGTTCACGACTATCACGTTACGCTCGCACTTGCGATGGGCGCAGACTTCGTAATGCTCGGACGCTACTTTGCACGCTTTGACGAATCTCCGTCAAACAAGCTCGTCATCAACGGAAACTACGTAAAGGAATACTGGGGCGAAGGTTCAAACCGCGCACGCAACTGGCAGCGCTACGACCTCGGCGGTAAAAAGGGAATGGCATTTGAAGAAGGCGTTGATTCCTACGTTCCGTATGCAGGTCACCTGCACGACGGCGTCGGCATGACCTTAAGCAAGGTAGTCCACACAATGTGCAACTGTGGCGCTCTTTCAATTCCTGAACTGCAGGAAAAAGCAAAGATTACGCTCGTTTCCCCGGTTACGATTCAGGAAGGCTCAGCCCACGACGTAACGGTAAGAAATACGACAAGCGTCCAGAACTAAAACGGGAACGCTTTTAGGGAATTCTCCGTCAATGTACGGAGAATTTTTTTTATGTGGCGGTTTTTAATAGTGAGAATGGTGGAGTAGAAAAAATGTCAAACAGCCGGAGCTGGGGTTCTGACCACGAACGCGTCTTGAGCTTGCTCAACCACGCGGCTCGTGGTCATGGTTCCCGGCGGGAGGCTGTTTGAATTTCTGTATGCATCTCAATATTGAAGAAACGCGCCCATCGCGGTAAAATCGAGGCATTATGAAAAAGAATCTTTCAGAGCTTCTGCGCTCTTTTGAATATGTCTGCGTCGAAAGTGACGGTTCAACTGTAAAACCAGAAATCGATGACTGCGAAATTTCCAGCCTTGCTTTTGACAGCCGTTCCGTAACCGCCGGAACTTTATTTTTCGCTCTTCCCGGAACTCACACCACGGGCAATGTTTTCATCAAAGACAGTATAAAAAAAGGTGCTTTTGCAGTTGTCTTTCAGGACGATTTTGACGAAGAAATCAAATCTCAGATAGCTTCTGCCCTTGCTGAAGTAAAAAACAGCGTCGTTTTCTTAAAAGTTAAGGACAGCCGCAGAGTGATGGCACCCGTTGCAGCGGCTTTTTACGACAATCCGTCTAAAAAACTCGGAATTATCGGCGTAACGGGAACTGAAGGCAAAAGTTCAACCGTAAGTTTTATCTGGCAGCTTTTAAGGCTCAACGGCAAAAAGGCGGGCTTTATTTCTACGGTTCAGTATTCTGTCGGGGGAGAAGCGCTTGCAAACCCTGAGCACACCACAACGCCGGAAGCGACAATCATTCAGAAATATCTTGCACAGATGGTAGAAAACGGCTGTGAATACGCAGTTCTTGAAACTTCAAGTCACGGTCTTTCTCCAAAACTCAACAGAACGGGCAACATCGATTTTGACTGCGGTGTTTTCATGAACGTAACGCTCGAACACCTCGAATTTCACAAAACGTTTGAGCAGTACCGCGACGACAAGGCAAATCTTTTCCGCAAACTCGATGAATGCAGCCACGAAAAGACGATTCTCGGCAAAAAAGTTACGGTTCCTTCTTTTGGAATCGTCAACCTCGAAGATGAATCGGCTTCTTATTTCATAAAGGCGACAAAAAAGCCCGTAATCGGTTTTACTACGGAAGGAAAGGCGGGCAAACAGGCGGTGAGCGGACTTGAAGAGCAGAAACCGCTGCCTGCGATTCCTTCATCGATTCCGTATCTTGTCGGGCGAAATATCGCAAGTGCAAGTTACGGACTTTCATTCAGCATCCATGAACCGAACCTCGTTGACGAAAATTCAAAGCCTGTAACGGGCAGCGTAATTCACATAAAGGCGGCTTTGCCGGGCGCGTTTAACGCCTACAACATCATGGCAAGCCTGATTGCTGTCAGTCGTCTGACTTCTACTCCGCTTGAAAAACTTGCAGAAAAAGTGATTGAACTGTTACCTGTAAAAGGTCGTATGACGGTAATTGACGAAGGTCAGCCTTTTGAAGTAATCGTTGACTATGCGCATACGCCTTCAAGTTTTGAAACGATTTTCCCTCCGATACGCCGTCGTGCTGCCGGAAAGATGATCTGTCTCTTTGGTTCTGGCGGTGAACGTGACTTGAAAAAACGTCCCCTTCAGGGAGCGATTGCGGCGCGTTTCTGCGACACTGTAATCCTGACGGACGAAGACCCGCGCGGTGAAGACAGCGTTGCACTTTTGAAGCAGATTGCAGAAGGCGCATTAAAGGAAGGCAAGGTGACGGGAAAAGACCTGTTCATCACTCCGGACAGACCGCAGGCAATCCGGCAGGCGTTTAAAATGGCGCAGAAAAACGACATCGTGCTCCTGCTTGGAAAAAGCCACGAAAATTCTATCATCTACAAAGACGGCCCTCATCCGTATGATGAAATTTCAGAAGCCAGAAAGGCACTCGCTGAACTCGGATACAAAAAATAATTCAGAAGGAAAAATATGAACGTTACAGTAATCTACGGCGGAAAATCCGGCGAACACGAAATTTCCCTTGTTTCTGCGGCAGCCGTTGCAAGAAACATCGATAAAAAGCATAAAATCACCCTTATCGCGATTACAAAAACAGGACGCTGGTTCTTGCAGCCGGAAAGCGAACTTGAACGCATCTGTGCTGATTTTTCCGCTCATTTTGAAATTGTTGAAGACGAAAAATCAGAAGTGTTTGCAATTCCCGGCGGTTCAAAAGAACGCACGTTTGCCGTCGGCTCAAAAATCTTGAGCACGGACGTAATATTCCCGGTTCTGCACGGAACGTACGGAGAAGACGGCACGATTCAGGGACTCTTTGAAATGATAGGCGTGCCTTATGTCGGCTGTTCAACCCTTGCTTCTGCAATCACGATGGACAAGGAAAAGACAAAATCTGCACTGGCACAGGCTGGAATTCCTGTCGTTCCCGGAATCTGCGTAAGACGCAGCGAACTTGCAGACTGGAAAAAATATGACGAAATCCTTGAAAAAGCGGAAAAAAAACTCGGTTTCCCGGTTTTTGTAAAGCCGTGTTCTGCAGGTTCTTCCGACGGAGCAAATCTTGCCGCTGATTTAAGACATCTTAACGCGGCAATCGTTGAAGCGTTCAACTGGGACGACAAAATCCTCATTGAAAAAGCCGTAAACGCACGCGAAATTGAATGTTCCGTAACCGGTAACCCGACAATCGCAGACGGGCAGAAAAGTTTTGAAACGCTGACGGCTTACGGTCCCGGCGAAATCGCCCCAAAACACGAATTCTACGACTATGACGCAAAATACAACGACCCGGACGGCGCAGACCTTCTTATTCCTGCAAATCTCCCGGAGGCGCGGCTTGAAGAAGTCCGCACGCTTGCAAAGAAGGCGTTTGCTGCCCTCGATCTCTGCGGTTTGAGCCGCGTCGATTTTTTCATTGACAAGGACACGGACAGGCTCTATCTGAACGAAATCAACACGATGCCGGGCTTTACTCAGATTTCCATGTTCCCGAAGATGTGCGCAAAATTCGGGCTTGATTTTACTGCGCTCACGGAACTTTTAATGCAGGAAGCCTTGTCTAAGTTTGACGCTGCAGCAAGGCTCAAGACTTCAAGATAGTCAGGCGATTTTTATCTGACGGAGGCAAAATTATGGCAGATTTAAGCGAACCTCTTCCACCTGTGCCGAAAGTGTACCCGGAAGGATGTTTTTTTGACAGAATTGAAGACATCGCCGGAAAACACGTCGTAGTAATGGGACTTGGCTTGAACGGCGGAGGCGAAGCGTCTGTCAGGTTTCTGCTGAAGCACGGAGCATACGTTCTTGCAACTGACATGAAGACGGCGGAACAGCTTGCCCCGACGATAAAATCGCTTTCGGAAGACAAATCGCTCGACAAAAGCCGGCTTTCTTACCGTCTCGGGGAACATAAACTCGAAGACTTTGAAAAGGCGGACTGCGTCATAAAAAATCCCGGTGTAAAGTACGACGGAAACAAATTCCTTGCCGCTGCAAAAGCAATCGAAACGGACATAAGTCTCTTCCTTCATTTTACAAAAGCGCCCGTAATTGCCGTGACCGGTTCAAAGGGCAAGAGTTCAACCGTAAGTGCAG
>CAVJKK010000123.1:0-5132 GCA_963649855.1 Anaerovoracaceae bacterium | reverse complement strand
GGTATATTCGTGTTTCGACTAATCATCAGAATCTGGAGAATCAGCAGCTGGAAATTGAGCGGTTTTGTGAGCATAACGGGCTGAAAATTGATTTCTGGATTGAAGAAAAAATCAGCGGGACTACGCGCCCGGAAAACCGCAAGCTTGGCAAAGTCCTCATGCAGAAAGTTCAGCGCGGGGACATGGTAATCTGTACGGAAATTTCACGGCTTGGGCGCTCTCTCATAATGATCATGAACATCCTTCAGTTTTTTCTTGAAAATGAAATCAACGTGTGGACCATAAAAGACGGCTACAGGCTTGGAAACGACATTCAGTCGAAGGTGCTGGCTTTTGCGTTCGGACTTTCGGCGGAGATTGAACGCCAGCTCATCAGTGAACGCACTAAACTCGGGCTGACCCGTGCGCGCAGGGAAGGCAAGAAAATCGGCAGACGCAAGGGCAGAAAATCGGACTGCTACAAACTTTCAGGCGAAAGCGAATACATAAAATCACAGATTCTGCTTGGGCGCAGCAAAACGTCTCTTGCCCGGGAACTCGGTGTGTGCTGGAAAACGCTGGATGCGCATCTTAGGAGAATTATGTTCGTGTAGCGGACTTGCGCTGTCTTTTTATTCATTCAAAATTAGTGTAGAATTGCGGGTAACTTTTTATTAAAAAAAACATTTTATTTATAACTATATGGGAAAAATTATGTTCAAATTAAAAAATCTTGTGAACCTGACGGGGGCTGCGGCACTTGTTTTGTGCGGTTTTTCGCTTGCCGGGTGTGCTTCCACAAAATATTCGCTTGCTGAAAGTGCTTCTCCGATGGCAATCCTCGGGGTGGCGGGAAATACTCACGTGCCTTATTATTCTGAGGAAGTCCGGGAAGATGAATACGGTGAAGAAGACGGACTTCTGTCGAATGCGATAAACGGATTTTTGGGCAGGAATAACCCTGAAATTCAGACAGCGGCGGATCGCGTTGCCTATGCGGAAGATGCTTTCAGGCGGATTGTGCCGGAAGCGACGGGAATTGAAGTTCTTCCAAAAGAAACAGTGCTCGCTTCTCCCACTTATGACGACATCGGCAAAAACAGTATTCTCTCGTACGTTGACGTAAAGATTCGTGGTGACGGCTACAAATTCATGGACGACATCGGTTCTAAAAAAGCAAGGCTGATTGCAGCAGAAACAGGGGCAAGCAGTTTTGTTTTTCTTGACTTTACGTTCAAAAAATATATAAAAGGTTCGGGCGACAACCTGAATGCTGACCTCGGCGCGATGGGAATCATGAGCGTCATCGTTTTTGACAAGACGGGCAAAAAAGTGATTCACGACGACTTTACGGTGATTTCAGACAAGTCCGTAGAAATGCGCTGGACAAAATACGACAAGGACGAAATGGTAGAACTCTTCCCCGACGTAATAGACCAGCTGATCAGTCGCTTCGTCGTAAAATATCTGTAAAAACAAGTGCAGTCGGTGAGACTTTTTGAACGGTTGATTGCAAAAAAACTGATTTTTAACAAGTAATAAGGAAATAAAAATGAAAAAAACTGGTTTGATTTTATGCGTAGCTGCGGCTGTTTTTAGCTTTGTGGGATGTGCTTCTTCCAAGATTGAAAAAGACAGCATCAGTCCGCTGGCAATAATCACTGTTGCAGGAAACAACGGACTTCCGTGGTATGTGCTTACGAAAGACGGCGCAGAACCTTCAGCAAACAAAGGACTTCTGCAGAACGCAATCAACAACAAGTTCTTTGAAGAAAATCCGGAATATGCTTCTTCCTACAACCGTCTCGACTATGCAGAAGACGCGATGAGAAGAATCTTTAACGACGTTGCAGGAATTGAGTTCGTTGACAAGGAAACCGTCACTTCCTCAAAAAAATACAAGGGCATGAATCAGGGAATGTTATCTGCTCTGAATACAACGATTACCGCAACCGGCTACAGGGATTTGCGTTCTCCGAACGGTTTTGATATGAAAAAACTCTGCACTGAAGTCGGAGCAAAGGGGTGCGTCGTGCTCGATTTTGAATTCTTCAAGAAGACGACAACCGGGACTTCCATCAGCGGCGAAGCCGTTCCTTACGTAAAAATGCGCGTAAAAATGTACGACAGCACCGGCAAAGAGATTAAATACAAGTCTTACAAACTGCAGGGCTCGGAATCAATAAAAATCAAAGGCAGAAAATACGACGAAGAAGCTTTTGTTGCCATGTACCCGGAAGTAATCGACCAGCTTTTAACTCAGGCTGCGCTTGAATTTGTAAATTAAACTGCGTTTGTAACTGTCCGTTATTTTCAGTAAAATAAGGCATTATGGTTATTGCTTCGATTGACATGAAAGACGGACACGTTGTCCAGTTAAAAAACGGAAAGGATCTTGTTCTTCAGCGCGATGATGCTGATGCCCTGATTTCTGATTTCAACAAATACGGTGAAGTTGCAATTATTGATCTGGATCAGGCTCTGCGCAACACTGACGAAAAAGGCAACACTAAAAACACTGAACTTTTAAAGAGTATTCTGCGTAAGGGTAATGTCCGCGTGGGCGGTGGAATCCGTACCGTAAAAAAGGCGCGTGAACTCATCAGTCTCGGGGCGGAAAAAGTAATCGTCGGTTCTGCTGCGTGGAATCCTTCCCCGGAAGCCGGCAAATCTGTCTTAAACGAAGAATTCTTAAAGGAACTTTGCGAAGCAATCGGCAGACAGCGCGTAATCATTTCCGTTGACGCAATTCACGGAAAAATCGCCGTAAAAGGCTGGACTGAAACCGTTGACATTCCTTTAGTAGAAGGCGCAAAACAGGCTGAAAAATACTGTTCGGAACTCCTGTTCACCTGCGTAGAAAAAGAAGGTTGCATGCAGGGAACTGACATGGATGCCTGCCGTGAACTCCGGAGTGCCGTAAAATGCCGCGTTGTTGTTGCCGGCGGCGTCAATTCCCTTGAACAGATTGTAGAACTTGAAAAGCTTGGCTGTGACGTTCAGCTCGGAATGGCACTGTACACCGGCGCCGTAAACTTAAAGGACGCCTTTGTAAACTGTCTCAACTACGAAAAAACAGGCGGTCTTATTCCCGTAATTGCACAGAGCCCTTCCGGCGAAGTTTTGATGCTCGGCTATGCAAACAAAGAAGCCTTTGAAAAATCTTTTGAAACCGGAAAACTCACTTTCTTCAGCCGCACAAAGAACAGACTGTGGACAAAGGGCGAAGAAAGCCATCACTACTTAGACTTAATCAAGATGCGTGCTGACTGCGACCGCGACACCGTTCTTGCGACTGTCTTTCCGAACGGCGGAGTGTGCCACACAGGCTCTTATTCATGCTTTACGGGCGAAGCAGACGCAAAATCAAATCTTGAACGCCTTTATTCAACAATCGCAGAACGCTTTGCAAATCCAAAACCGGGCAGCTACACTGCAACTTTAGACGCAAAAAGAGTACGCGAAAAGGTGATGGAAGAAGCCGAAGAGCTTACCGACGAAGCCGAAACCCGCGATGACGTTATCTGGGAAGCGGCAGATTTAATCTACTTTGTGAGCGTTCTGATGTACAAGGAAGGCGTTACCTGGCAGGATGTTTACGATGAACTCGACAAACGCCATAAGGAAAAATAGGCAAATACCATCGTGAGCGACCACCTCTGGCAGATTTTAACTGATTCTTTCTTAAAGATACTGATTCCCGGAATTGTTACGACGATTCCGCTTACCGTGATTTCTTTTTTTCTGGCGCTTGTAATCGGAATCCTTACGGCGCTCGTTCAGTTTGCAAATGTCAGGATTTTAAAGCACATCGCGCGTTTTTATATCTGGGTGGTGCGCGGAACTCCGATTCTGGTTCAGCTGTACGTCGTTTTTTACGGTCTGCCGAATCTTGGAATCATGATTGCGCCTTTTCCCGCGGCGATTCTTGTTTTTGCGGTAAATGAAGGCGCTTACACGGCAGAAACCATGCGTTCCGCGTTTGAGTCCGTGCCTTCAGGTCAGCTTGAAGCCGGCTATTGCGTGGGAATGAACTATCTGCAGTGTTTCTGGCGGATTTTACTGCCGCAGGCGTTCAGAACGGCTTTTCCCCCTCTTTCCAATTCACTTATCGCGATGGTCAAGGAAACTTCCCTTGCTGCAAACATCACCGTTACTGAAATGTTCATGGCAACTCAGCGCATTGTCGCCCGCACTTACGAACCTCTCGCCCTCTACATTGAAGTTGCGCTCATCTATCTTGCGTTCAGTACGGTTTTGACGCACGTTCAGCGTGTGGCAGAAAAGAAAATCAACTTTCTTGCGGAAAACGGCGGTAAAAAATGATTGAACTGAAAAACTTAAAAAAATCATTTGGTGCGCTTCAGGTCTTAAAGGGAATCGATTTGACCGTAAACAAGGGCGACGTAATTTCCGTAATCGGCCCAAGTGGCTCAGGAAAGACGACTCTTTTACGCTGCATGAATTTTCTTGAAAAGGCTGACGAAGGCGAACTGAACTTTGACGGCAGAATTTACGATTTAAAGACGATTCACAGGCGCGATATTTACGAAATAAGAAAACAGACGGGATTTGTTTTTCAGAATTACAATCTGTTCCGAAATAAAAACGTGCTTCAAAATGTGAGCGAAGGTCTGATTGTTGCCCGCAGAATGAAAAAGGCGGAAGCAGAAAAAACTGCGCTTGAAATGCTTAAAAAAGTCGGAATGGAAGAAAAGGCGAAAAGTTTTCCGCACGAACTTTCCGGCGGACAGCAGCAGCGTGTGGCAATTGCGCGTGCGCTGGCGGCAAACCCGAAAATCATCTACTTTGACGAACCGACGAGTGCGCTTGACCCTGAACTGACGGGCGAAGTCCTGCAGGTGATGAAAAATCTTGCAGAAGAAGGAATGACGATGATTGTCGTAACCCACGAGATGAATTTCGCCAGAAACGTGAGCACGCGCGTCGTTTTTATGGAAGAAGGAAAAATAATAGAAGAACAAAGCGCAAAAGATTTCTTCAGAACCCCGAAAGAAGCGCGCACCAGAGAGTTTTTAGGACTCCTGGAAGGACGAGATAAGTAGCCCTAATTTTGAGTTTTTAAAATTAGTCGTCTAAAAAAGGCTCTAGAATAAGTGTAAAACATAGCGCCGATTGAGCCTGTCGAAATC
>CAVJKK010000122.1:0-5156 GCA_963649855.1 Anaerovoracaceae bacterium | reverse complement strand
CGCCGGTTGAGCTTGTCGAAACCAAGCACTCGTGGCAGGTTTTTGGCGAGAGGCTGTTTGAAGTTATTTGATAATTTGAGCAAAAATGATGACAGAACCGACCGGTAGCTTTTTTCAGACGGTAACACAAAAATCCGGATTTTAACCTTAGAATATTAAATTTTATATACACACCAGGAGGTATATATGAAGAGAACTGCAAAATTTTTAGTTTCAGCAGTAGTTTTGGGCTTGTCAGTAATTTTTGCAAGCTGTAATTCCGGCAATGTAAAGGGAAAAGTTTTAGGCGATCACGTTATTGAACTTCCTGTAGTTACAGAAATCGATTATGACCTCGGCTTGAAAAAAGACAGAGAACATTGTGGAAAAGGCTTCGGCTGTTCTGTAGCTGGAAAGATTCTTGAAAACGGCGACATGGTAATCGGTCGTTCACTCGACTTCTTCTATTCAGAAAGACCATGCTACGTAATCAGAACAAACGTTCCGGGCTACCTTAAGACTGTAGGTCTTGCTCATAATCCGATGAGCGGAACGGTTTTTGCAGAAGCAGAAAAGAACGGAATTTCAAAAGATGAACTTGCAGGACTCCTTTTCTTTACAACTGATATTTTGAACGAAAAAGGCTTCTATATTGAAGGAAACATGCGCGCTTCTCAGCCGGCAGATACAGGAATCAAACAGAGCACTGCAACAAACCCGGATGCAGAACTTACGATGTCTGTTGTAGCCCTCATCCGCTACATCGGTGAACGCGCTTCTACAGTAGACGAAGCTCTTGAACTTGCAAAATCAGTAAACGTTCACGGTCTTATGGCTGAAACCTTTACGTGGGGTGCAGGCTTATACATGGCAGATAAATCAGGTCATCACGGTGTTCTTGAACTGGTTGACAACAAACTTATCTGGAATGAAATGCAGGACATCCAGACAAACTTCTACCTTAACAGCGAATACAAAGACAAGGCTACACTTGGTTCTGGCGTAGGCCGCTACAAGACGCTTTCTGAAGGTTATGCTGATGTTAAGGACGAAAAAGGCATGCAGGACTTAATGGCAAAAGTTAAGTATGCTCAGCTTTTCACACCTGACACAAGCGAATTTGATGTCCGTTCAGAATTTACTGGTGAAGAAATCGTAGACGGTCACATGCTCACGATGGAATATGTTCTGGCAGAAGAAAACCGCGACATGATGATGAAAATGATTCGCGAATTTGCCGAAGTTGAAGGCAAGAAGAGCCTTGAACAGCACAGAAAAGAAGGAACACAGTGGTATTCTTCTTATCAGTCAATCACCAACTGTAACAAAGGCACAATGCGTGCAATCTTCTACGAAGATCCGTCATTAACATTTGACTTTACAGTTGAATAATGAAAATGCTTCCGGTTACCGGACATTTTAACTGACAACTTAATGAACCTGGTTTTGCCTTGCGCAGAGCCGGGTTCTTTTTTTTCTTCCCGCGTTGAGAGAAAATCCTTCTTTTGATAAACTTTGTAAACCTATGAAAAAACTGATTCCTGTTGTTTTTATTGTCATTGCAGCGTTCCTTGCTTTTCTTTTAATCGCTAAAAATCTCTTTATCAAAGACAACTCTTATTCACGGGCAAAAGTCGTAAAGCCTGTCGTTGATTCTGCACAGACGGAAGATTCTTCTGAGGAAAACGTTTACGAGGATTACGAACAGACTTCTTTTATTGAACTTGCCAACGACGAAACTCTTTTGAGCGTTGTAACGATGGACATCGACGGTGACGGCTACGACGACCAGATAAATATCGTAAAAACTTCAAAAAGTCCTTTTCTTGCGCTGATTGTCGGACTTTACAATCCTTCTACTGCTACTTATGTCCGCGCAACGTGGATTGCAACGAACATCAGCCAGAGCCGCACTTTTGCCTGCACGGCACTCGACGTAATCGGAAATCATAAAAATTCGCTCGTGTATCAGGGCGTTACGGATTCGGGGAATTCTGTCCTGTGCATTTTTAACGGCAGCCGCAATAAAAAAGGCGAGTTCGTCCTCACAAAAATCGGGGATTTTGAAGCCGACGGAACTGTTTTTATCCAGCAGTCGGAACGCAACGAAGCCTATGAACTGAGCCAGACCAGGGCGGAAAGTTTTCCTGTCTGGGTTTATGCTGCGGATTCAGAAGACAGCACGAAACTCGATCAGATTCAGACGATGTACGACTGGAACGAAAAAGAAGGCGTCTACACCCAGGTGCGTCAGGTTCGTGTTGCCGGAAACCGCATTGCAGCAAAGGAACTTGCACGCATTCAGGACGGAACGGTAGAAACTTTTTCAAATTTTCTCGACGGCTTGTGGTATAAGACTGAAAATCTGACGGGAAACCTGCGCTACCTCTTTTTTGATTCTGTGAGTCAGGAAATCATCTTTTACTATCAGGACAGCGAAGAAGTCTATTCATGGGCAAATGCAAATTTAAGGCGCAACGGAATGTATTTTACTTCAATTAATAAGTCGATTGAAAACCTGCAGCGCCGTTTTGATATTTCGCTCGTAAACGTTGATGAAATCCGCATCCGCATTCAGGACGATGTGCGCATGATTATCAGCGAAAGTACCCTCTGGGACGGAAACTATAAAAAAGTGACGTCGAAACTTTCTGCAAAAACGGCAGAGTTGGAAGGCGAAAAGACAATCGAAAGCCTGATAAAAGGTCCTGCGTGGCTTGCTTCTGATGGAAGTTACTTTGTGTTTACAAAGGACGGCTACACGATGGAAAACGAAAATCACACGGATAAAGGTCGTTTTATGCTCAACACCGTTTCCGAAACAAAACTCATGCAGTTCAGAAGTGACACAAACGTAAAGGTCTTTAACGGATATTATTCTGCCGCCTTTGCAAAAATCACGAAAACGCAGACGGACAGGCGCGGACGCGTAAAAGAATTCACCGTTGACGACACCGACACAATCATACTTCAGCCCGTAATCGTGAGCCCGGACGGATTTTTTGCTTCTGAAGCCGACCCGCTCACCTTAAAGCGCACGGAGCTGAAAAAGACGGAAGAATAGCTTGAAAGCCACGCCGGGAACTGTGCCTGCAGAATACTTCTATTGAATTAAAGCCATAAAATCAATAAAATGGTTGAACTATGACTGCTAATGAATTGCGTTCGAAGTATATCGAATTTTTTAAATCAAAAAATCACATTGAAATTTCTGGCCAGTCTTTGATTCCGGAAAATGACCCTTCTGTTCTTTTTACAACTGCCGGTATGCATCCTCTGGTTCCTTATCTGCTTGGCGAAAAACATCCTGCCGGAACGCGTCTTACCGACTATCAGAAATGCGTCCGCACCGGTGATATTGATGAAGTTGGAGACCCGAGCCACCTTACATGTTTTGAAATGCTCGGAAACTGGTCTTTAGGCGACTATTTCAAGAAAGAATCAATCGCTTTTTCCTACGAATTTTTAACAAGTCCGAAGTGGCTTGCCCTTGATCCGCGTAAAATCTCCGTAACGGTATTTGCCGGCGACGAAAATGCTCCGCGCGACGAAGAAGCTGCCGAAGCATGGAAAGCAAACGGAATGCCGGAAGACAAAATTGCTTACCTTCCTGCTGAAGACAACTGGTGGGCTGCCGGTCCGACAGGTCCATGCGGTCCTGACACTGAAATCTTCTACTGGGTTGGTGAAGGCTTGCCTCCAAAGGGCTCAAATAAAGGTACTGACAGTGCAAACTGGCTTGAAATCTGGAACAACGTTTTCATGCAGTTCAACCGCATTGACGAAAAAACGCTTGAACCGCTCCCGAAAAAGAACGTTGATACGGGAATGGGACTTGAACGCACAAACTGCATTCTGCAGGGCAAGACATCTGTCTATCTGACGGAAGTCTTCCAGCCAATCATCAAAAAAATCGAAGAACTTGCGGGCTATAAATACGGCTCTGACGAAGAAAAAGACCGTTCAGTAAGAATCATTGCTGACCACAGTCGCGCTTCTGTTTTCATCATCGGGGATGTAAAAGGCGTTTCTCCTTCAAATGTCGGAGCAGGCTATGTTTTGCGCCGCTTAATTCGTCGTGCAGTCCGCCACGGAATGAAACTTGGAATTGAAAAATCATTCCTCGCAGAAATTGCAGATTCAGTAATCGAAAACTTTAAAATTGCTTACCCTGAACTCGAACAGAATTCAGCAAAAATCAAGTCTGAGCTTACGGCAGAAGAAGAAAAATTTCGCCAGACGCTCAAGAAAGGCGAAGCAGAATTCCAGAAACTTCTCCCGAACCTGATGAAAAATCCTAAAAAAATCATCTCCGGAAAAGTTGCTTACAACCTTTACGAAACTTACGGCTACCCGCTTGAACTTACACAGGAACTCGGCGCAGAAAACGGCTTTACGGTTGATGTTGAAGGCTTTAAGGAAGCAGAGAAAAAACATCAGGAAGCGTCTAAAACTCTCGATGCCGGAAAAGCAAAGGGCGGTCTTGCTGAGCAGTCTGACGTTGCAACAAAGTATCACACGGCGACACACCTTCTGCAGCAGGCACTGGTTCAGGTTCTCGGCGATCAGGTTGCACAGAAAGGTTCAAACATCAACAATGAACGCATGCGCTTTGACTTTACTTTTGACCGTCCGATGGAAAAAGACGAAATCCAGAAAGTTGAAGACATCGTAAACGAAAAAATCAAGGAAGATTTGCCTGTTACGATGGAAATCATGACGCTTGATGAAGCGAAAAAAGAAGGAGCACGCGCTCTCTTTGCAAATAAATACGGCGAGCAGGTAAAAGTTTACACGATTGGCCGCGACGCAAAGAAAGACTGGTTCTCTAAGGAAGTTTGCGGCGGACCGCACGTTCAGCACACGGCACAGATTGGTGAGTTCAAGATTACAAAGGAACAGTCATCATCAGCCGGCGTAAGAAGAATCCGCGCCGTAATTTCCGGCGGATTACCGCTCGATCCTCAGTAACTGAAATAAAATTCGTTTGTTATAAGACGAGATTTTGTTTCTTAAAATAAAAAGTAATTTAAGGAAAGTTTATGAAACGTTTAGCACTTTTTGTATCAATGATTTTTATGGTTTGCGGCGGAGTTTTCGCTCAGGCAGATTTACAGCCTCTTGCAACGGTCAAACTCAACAAATCTGAAACAATCACTTTAAAGCAGCTCAAGAAC
>CAVJKK010000121.1:0-5159 GCA_963649855.1 Anaerovoracaceae bacterium | reverse complement strand
AGAGGAGGCAGGTATGCCTAGCTCTGTTTGTGCCAGCCCCTCCCTACGCCTTTTTTGACAATTCACTTAATGCACAAAAAAAACGGCATTCAGGTTAATAACTAAAAAACTAAAATCTAACTTGCAAATCTTACTCTTAATCGGAAATTTGCTCAACGGCGAGATTTTTCACCCAATGCACTTTTTGCGTTTTTGTGCTAGACTGCCGTTATGAACGATTTTTGTGTTTTGAAAGATTTTCTTGCTCAGTCTAGACCTTTGATAGTTGAACTTCAGTCGCTTTTGTCTTCCATTCCGGCTATGGCTCCGGAAAGCGGCGGCGACGGTGAATTAAAAAAATGCGACGCGCTCAAAAAATGGCTTGTTTCGCAGGGGTTTGCCGACTCTCAGTTTGAACGTTTTGACGCTCCTGATGCACGCGTTTCTTCCGGTATCCGCCCTAACCTTCTGCTTACCGTTCCGGGCAAAAAAGAGCAGGCGGTGTGGGTCATGGCTCACATAGACGTCGTTCCGCAGGGAAATCCTGATTTGTGGCATTCTGATCCGTGGAAAGTCGTTTACGACAAGGAAAATGACCGTCTTGTAGGACGCGGAGTTGAAGACAATCAGCAGGGGCTTGTGAGCGGCGTTCTTTCGGCTCTTGCGCTCTTAAAATCTGGAACGACTCCTGACTACACCGTAAAACTTCTCTTTATGGCGGATGAAGAATTCGGTTCTGAATACGGAATGAAATATCTTCTGCGTGAACATAAATCTCTTTTTAAGCATGATGACCTGCTTTTGATTCCTGACGGCGGAGATTCTGCGGGGGAAACAATCGAAGTTGCTGAAAAAAACATACTCTGGCTGCGCCTTCACACTATCGGTCTGCAGAGTCACGGTTCAATGCCGGACAAGGGGAAAAATGCTCATCTTGCGGCGTGCGATCTGGCACTCCGCCTGAACGACCTTGAAAATTTCTTCAATGAAACTGATGAACTTTTTTCACCGCCAAAATCAACTTTTCAGCCTACAAAAAAAGAAGCAAACGTGGACACCGTGAACATCATTCCGGGGGACGACGTTTTCTACATGGACTGCAGGATTCTTCCGCGCTACACGATTGAAACCGTACGCGCCGAAGTTGACAGACGCGCCGCTGAAATCGAAAAAAAATACGGCGTAAAGGTTGAAATTTCCGAAGTCCAGCACCAGCAGTCGCCGGCTACTCCCGTAAATGCGCCGGTCGTTCAGAAACTCATGAAGGCAATAAAAGACGCCCACGGAATAACGGCACGCCCGGTAGGAATCGGCGGAGGCACGGTGGGCGCGGAACTGCGTTCGTGCGGTTTTGACGCTGCAATCTGGTCGACGATTGATGAAGTGTGTCATCAGCCGGATGAATACAGTTATCTCGAAAACACGATCCGCGATGCACAGACTCTCTGCGCGCTCTATCTGCAGGACTAAAGATTTTTAAGGATTCAAATTGAAGCGCATTTTTAAGGAACTTCCGTCAGTTTTATTTTTCTCTTTTGTCTCCGTTTCTTTTGCGGCTCTTTCGGGCTGTACGACGATGGCGGACTACAATTTTGCAGGAATCAATTCAAATCTTTCTGCCGGAAAATATTCAGACGTTCTTGCAGAACTCGACAAAAATAAAAAATCAATCTATTCGGGACACGACAAAGTTCTGGAAGTCCTGGATTACGGGCTCCTCGAACACTACAGCGGACAGGCGGATTCTTCAAATTCAACTTTGGGCAATGCCGAAAAACTGATTGAAACTTACAGCGCAAAAAGCGTTTCGCAAATGGTCGGCAGCGCACTCACGAACGACACCGTAAAAGACTACGCCGGCGAAGATTTTGAAAACATCTACACGAATATTTTTATGGCGCTAAACTACATTCAGCTCGGAAAAACTGACGATGCCATGGTTGAAGTGCGCCGTTTTGACAACAAATTAAAGCTCTTAAAGCTCAATTACGAAAAAACCGTTCAGGAATCGGACTCCGACAGCGAAGTAAAGGTAAAGAAAGCGTCGGTTAAATTTTCAAACTCTGCCCTGGCACGCTACCTCAGTCTTCTGCTTTACCGTTCGCAGAATGATTACGACAATGCGAACGTTGATTTGAAATTCATCAATTCGGCTTTTGAAAGCCAGCCTTCACTTTTTGATTTTAAGGTTCCTTCCTCACTTGAATCTGAACTTAACACGCCGGAAGGGCTCGCCCGCCTGAACGTGATTGCTTTCAGCGGACGCGCACCCGTAAAGGTTGAAAATGTTCTCCGCATTCCGTGGAAAGAAAACAGATGGTATAAAATTGCACTGCCCGAAATGCAGAAAGTTCCTTCCAAAATCAACAGAATCTGCGTAACGGCGGTAAATGAACTCGACGGAAAAACATATTCAACTGAACTTGAAAAACTTGAATCAATCGAAAACATCGCACTTGATACTTTTCAGCAGCACTATTCGCTTATTTTCGCAAAAAGTCTCGCGCGGTCAATTGCAAGAACGGCGGTGAATGCAGGGCTCGACAGGGCAAGCAGGTCTGATCAGATACAGAGCATTGAAGGCGCAGGACTTCTTTTAAGCACTTTCAGTCTGATTCATCAGGTTGCGACGGAATTCGTCGAACGGGCGGATGTGCGCACCTCGAGGTATTTTCCGGCAACGGCAAGCGTGTGCGGCATGGATGTAGAAAGCGGAGTTTACACCGTTACGGTTGAATACTGCAGCGGCAAAAAAGTGATGTATTCGCAGGTTCAGAGGATAAAGGCAGGCGAAAAATCGCTCAATCTTGTAGAATCTGCCTGTCTGCGCTAAAATTGACGCTAATATGCTTTACTATATCGGCGGGCTTTTGACCCGATATTTTGGACCGGCACGTTTGCTGCAGTCATATACAGTTCTCATCGTTTTGTCCCTCTACACCGGCTTTCTGGTTGTACGTTACGCAATGCCTCATTTTTACAAATATATGCCTCACGACCGCGGGCGCGAGTTCACGGTAAGTGCGGAAGCCGCAAAAGGCAAACCGACCGGCGCAGGTGTTTTTTTCATCACCGTTTTCGTTTTACTGAGCGTGATTTTTGTTCCGCTGGACTGGTTTAAAGGCTGCACGCTTTTTCTGACATGGCTCATGATGCTCACCGGCTACCTTGATGACCGCAGCACGACAAGCTGGGGCGAATACCGCAAGGCACTTTTAGACTTAATCATTTCAGTTGTGCTTTCCGTTCTCCTCTGCATTTATTTAAAACAGCAGGATGCTGACGGCAGAATCTATTTCTGGATTCCTTTCTTTACACATAAGATTTCCGTTGCTCCGTGGCTTTTCGTGATAATTTCTACGATTATGCTCTGGGCTTCAGTAAATACGACAAACTGCACTGACGGCGTTGACGGTTTGAGTTCTACCCTCGTTCTGATTGCACTTTTGACGCTCGGCGTAATTTTTTACTTCATCTTAGGACACAAAGACATTGCAGCCTATCTCTTAGTTCCGCACTTTGCACAGGGAGCCAGCTGGGCTGTGATGACGTTCTGTCTGGCAGGCGTTCTGATGGGCTACCTCTGGCACAACGCTTTTCCGAGCAAATGCCTCATGGGAGACGCAGGAAGCCGCGCACTCGGATTTTTTATCGGGCTCGGCGTAATGCTCACCGGCAACCCTTTTATGATTTTTGCAACCTCGACGATCATTTTCATAAACGGCGGAATGGGACTGATGAAAGTCTTCTTAAAAAGATTTTTTCACATCACGATTTTTTCAAAAATCCGCTTTCCGTTGCATGATCACGTCCGCGTAAATCACGGCTGGTCGCCGACGCAGGTTTTAATCAAATTCATGATGCTTCAGCTTCTGATTACGCTTGCAGTCGTCGGAATTCTCTTTAAAGTCCGCTAGAAAAGAACACTCAGAGGGAAAAAAAATGGACATTACAGCCTCAAGACACAATCTTTCAGGAAAAATCACGGTTCCGGGTTCAAAGTCGCACACAATCCGCGCCCTGATTCTTGCAACTCTTGCCGACGGAACTTCAGTTATCCGCAATCCGCTGCCAAGTGCAGACTGTCTTTCGACCGCAGCCGCAGTTCCGCTGATCGGCTCGGAAGTAGAATTGAATCTCTCGGAAGAAGGTGAACCGGGCACTCAGTGGGTTGTAAAAGGCGCAGGCAAAAAGCTCCATCTGCCGACAGACGTCGTAAACGTTGGAAATTCGGGTTCGCTTTTATATTTTCTGTCTCCGGTTGTTTCCACTTTTGAAGGAATCAGCATTTTTACGGGAGATGACTCAATCCGCCGCCGTCCCGTTCAGCATGTCGTTGACGCACTGAATCAGCTTGGCGCACATGCACAGACAGCAATTCCGGAACACAACGGCTGTCCGCTCGTGATAAAAGGTCCTGCAAAATGCGGCACGGTAAAAACAGAGGGCGAAGTTTCAAGCCAGTATGTTTCCGGGCTGATGATGGCAGGAATTTTAATGGACGGCACGCTCAAAATTGAACTTTCCAACCCGAAAGAAACACCGTATCTTACAATGACGCAGAAATGGCTCGAAATGGCAGGCGTTCAATGTTCAATTTCGCCGGATTTTAAGCACATTCAGGTAAAAGGTCCTGCCAAGATAAAGGCTTTTGACGTAACGATTCCAAGCGACTGGGAAGGTGTAGCTTACCCTCTGATTGCCACACTGATGACGGATTCAAAAATCGTAATTGAAAACGTTGATTCAAGCGGAACTCAGGGCGATGACGCAATCGCAGCAATTCTGCAGTCAGTCGGCGCGGACATTGAGTGGGACAAAACGAAAAACACGCTCACGGTCTGCGGCGGAAAACTTGCAAAAAACGGCAGCGGAAGGCTTTCTACAAAAAATCTCCCGAACGGAGAACTCCGCGTAAACATGAATTCGTTCCCGGACGCAATCTGTGCGCTGGCTGCAATCGCAACCACAATCGAAGGAACGGTAATTCTCGAAGATGCTGCAGTGTGCCGTCGCAAGGAAACAGACCGCCTCAAAGTGCTCACCATTGAACTTACGAAAATGGGCGCAGATATCGAAGAAAAAGAAGACGCACTGATCATCCACGGGGGAAAGCCGCTGCACGGCGCAGTTGCAGAAAGTTACGATGACCACAGAATGGCAATGGCACTGGCATGTCT
>CAVJKK010000120.1:0-5163 GCA_963649855.1 Anaerovoracaceae bacterium | reverse complement strand
AAGATCTGCAAAATTCTTCGCTTTGTATAAATCGTGAAAAAAAGCAATTTATGATTTTTTCTAAAAATGGTGTTTCAAGTTCAGTCGAAAAACTGATAAAAACTGATTCTTCATATACTTTGATTGATTTACAAAAATTGTATGAATAAAATCCAGGGCTGTCTGAAAAGTAACCTCATGCTGAATTTTTTAGCCTCCGGCGCCCTTCCAATCCCTTGCGCAAACAAGGACATGGTTTTATTTAGGTGAACAGCAACTTTTACAGCCCGTCACGATTACGTGCTTTTTATTGTCTTTTGTCTTGTTGAAAAGGCGGGCAACTAAATAGCTGTCTGTTTCTACAGGCTTGTGGCACACGGGACAGGATCTCTTTACGCCAGCCTGCATGCGCGGATAGCAGTGAGGACAGCCTAAGATGTGCATGCGCTGGTCGGCGGTAGTCATCGGGCGGAAAATCTGACTGTGCAAGTCTTCGCCAGCAGCAAGAGGCGTGTTGCACAGCGGACAGCGCACAAAAGTAATCCTGCCGTCTTCAGTTTTCTGCTTTTTGAGCCGGCTCAAATAAAGCGCGTCAGTCCGCCGTTTTTCCGCAGAAATATACAGAAACCGAAGCAGCCAGATTAAAGCAAGCCCCGCCGCAAACAAAGCAACATAAGTAAAAAAATCTTTCATCAGCCGTCATTATACAATCACAATGCAAGATTATGAATAACATAATAAAATTCAAATAGCCTCTCGCCAGCACAAATGCAAAACTGCGCCACGGATGGCGCTAAAGACTAAAATCCCCGCAAAAAATGCTGTGCATTTCTTGGACCGCGACAGGACGTCGCGCGCCCCTACGCCTTTTTCTGACAATTTACACAATATGCAAAAAACTGACATCTTTTTTTTGAAGATAACCGCAAGTTTTTTATCGTAAAGATTCTGACAAAACTATAAATTTTCAGTATGATGTAGCAACACTTTAAGAAAAAAATTAACAGAGTTAATACCGGGTTTTATGGGATAAATGTCAAATATCCGGAGCAGGGGTTCTGGCCACGAACGCATCTTGAGCTTGTCTCAACATGCGGCTCGTGGACATGGTTCCCGGCGGAAGGATATTTGAAGTTATGTATTTAAAATTCGAATTTTAATCTGACAGCTTTAAGGATTTTTTTATGAAAGCACTTGTAATTGGCAGCGGTGGACGTGAACACGCAATTGCGTGGAAACTTGCTCAGAGTTCAAAAATTGAAGAAGTAATCTGTGTTCCCGGAAACGGCGGAACCGCAGACGAAGCAAAATGTCGCAACATTGAAGGCGACGCTGTAGAAGTTGCAAAAGCACAGCACGTCGATTTTGCAGTTGTCGGACCGGAAGATCCTCTTTCTCAGGGAATCGCAGACAAACTCTGGAATGCCGGAATTCCTACAGTAGGACCAAAAGCACAGGGAGCAGCCCTCGAAGCGTCTAAAGACCTTTCAAAAATCTTCATGAAAAAGCACGGAGTCGCATGCGCAGGTTCAGAAACCTTTACAGACAAGCAGCAGGCACTCGACTACATTCAGAAACACGGTGCCCCAATCGTCGTAAAGGCTGACGGTCTTGCAGCCGGAAAAGGCGTTGTCGTTGCAAAAAGCGTAGAAGAAGCACAAAAAGCCGTCGTTGACATGATGGACGGCGAATTCGGCGACGCGGGCAAAAAACTCGTAATCGAAGACTACCTTCAGGGCGTTGAAATTTCAGTTCTTGCGGCAGTAAGCGTTACGGAAGAATCAGCGAAGAACGGCAAAGCCTGCATCAGGGCATTCCTGCCGGCACGCGATCACAAACGTCTTCTCGACGGCGCACAGGGACCGAACACGGGCGGAATGGGTGCTGTCTGCCCGCCACAGGACGTTACAAAAGAAACGCTCGCACAGTTTGAAAAAACAATCCTTGAACCGACGCTGCGCGGTCTTATTGAAGAAAAAATGGACTACCGCGGATTTATCTTTTTCGGGCTCATGCTCACAAAAGACGGTCCGAAAGCTCTTGAATACAATGTCCGCCTCGGCGACCCGGAAACACAGGCAGTCCTTCCGATGATGGATTTTGACTTTGCAGATTTATGTCTTGCAATCACGGACGGAACTCTTTCCGGCTTTGACATGAAGTGGAAGAACGGTTTTCAGGTCGCACCGGTTGCAGTAAGTGGCGGCTACCCTCTCAAATATGCAAAGGGCAAAAAAATCACGATGAACACCGCAAAAATTGAAGCAACACCGGCAAAAGTATTCATTGCAGGCGCAGTAAAAAATGAAGCAGGTGAACTCGTAACAAACGGAGGTCGCGTTCTCGCATGTTCATCACACGGAACAACCTTTGAAGACGCATGGCAGAAAGCCTACTCTGCAATAAAAGAAATTGAGTTTGAAGGAATGTTCTACCGCAAAGACATCGGTCTTCCAGGCGCAGCAGAATCAAACTAAAAAAGGCTCTCGGTCGGTTCTGTCATCATTGCGCCGATTGAGCCCGTCGAAATCAAGCGTATATTAAATCTGGTGGTTTCGACAGGCTCAACCACCGTGTTTACCTACGCCTTTTTCTGACAATTTACACAGTGATTCAAAAACTCGAAGTTAAGGTTAATAAATTACTGTACCGAAAACAGCAGGTCTTCGTAGCTTGGGTACGGTTTGTATTCCTTGCCCAGAAGCACTTCGAGGCTGTCGGCTGAACTGCGCAACTCTTCCATTGCCGGCAGGATTGTCTGTGCGTACGATTTTGACTTTTTCAGGAGGTCTTTTTCCTGTTTTGTCTTTTCGTGCAGGGTTTCGAGTTTTTCTTTCTTTTCTTCGATTTCTGTCCACAGGCTGCCGGTTTTCTGCATGAGTTTTTCTCCGGCTGCAAAAGATGTTCCGCTGATTTTTGATGCCGTGTCCGCAAGTTTATTCAGGAAGTTGAGGCACGACGGAACTATGTCCCTGTTCACCATTTCAATCATCGTTTCAACTTCGATGTTCAGAACCTGACAGTATTTTTCAAGTTTTACGTCGTAATGGCTCTTCATTTCAACTTCAGAATAGATGCCCGTGCGCGCAAAAAGTTCAACGTTCTTTTTGTCGAGGTAGTGTTCCATTGCGTCCGGTGTCGTGCGGTAATTTTTAAGCCCGCGCTTTTTTGCTTCTTCAATCCATTCTTCGCCGTAACCGTTGCCGTTAAAGAGGATTCTCCAGTGAGCTGTGATTTCGCGCTTGATGAGTGCCTGAAGTTCTTCGTCAAAGTTCTTTGCCTTTTCAAGTTCGTCCGCAAAGATTGAAAGGGTGTCTGCAAGGATTGCGTTGAGAATCGTGTTCGGTCCTGAAATTGAAAGGTTTGAACCGACTGAACGGAATTCAAAGCGGTTGCCCGTAAATGCAAAAGGCGACGTTCTGTTGCGGTCAGTTGAATCTTTTGGAATTGAAGGAAGGACTTCTACGCCGATCGTCATTTTTTTGTTGCCGTTGTCGATGTAGGTTTTTCCGTCCCTGATTGCTTCGAGAATTGCTTCAAGTTCGTCCCCAACATAAATCGACATGATTGCAGGCGGCGCTTCGTTAGCACCAAGACGATGGTCGTTTCCCGCACTTGCAACGATGGCACGTAGCAAGTCCTGATGGTCGTCAACCGCCTTGATTACAGCCGTCAGAAACAGGAGGAACTGAGCGTTCTGCATCGGGGTTTTGCCCGGCGCAAAAAGGTTTTCACCCGAATCTGTGGCAATCGACCAGTTGTTGTGCTTTCCGCTGCCGTTGACGCCTTCAAACGGTTTTTCGTGCAGAAGACAGATTAAACCGTGGCGGCGGGCAACTTTTTTCATTATTTCCATCGTAAGCTGGTTCTGGTCAGCAGCCAGATTTGACGTCGTAAAGATTGGCGCCATTTCGTGCTGTGCCGGAGCCGCTTCGTTGTGTTCTGTTTTTGCGTAAATGCCGAGCTTCCACAGTTCTTCGTTCAGGTCTTCCATGTATTCGATTACGCGCGGTTTGATTGCCGCAAAATACTGGTCGTCCATCTCCTGACCTTTTACAGGGCGGGCACCAAAAAGCGTTCTGCCGGTCATCTTAAGGTCGCGGCGCTGTGCGTAGAGTTTTTCGTCAACTAAAAAATATTCCTGCTCAGGTCCCATCGTTGTCGTAACGTGTTTTGCAGGATTTCCGAAAAGTTTTAAGATGCGCAGGGACTGTGTGTTCAGACTTTCCATTGAACGCAAGAGCGGTGTTTTTTTGTCGAGTGCTTCGCCTGTGTACGAACAGAAAGCCGTCGGAATGCACAGGGTGTGGTCTTTTACAAAAGGATATGAAGTCGGATCCCAGACGGTGTAACCGCGCGCTTCAAAAGTGGAACGGTAACCACCACTCGGGAAAGAAGAAGCGTCAGGTTCGCCCTTGATGAGTTCTTTTCCGCTGAAAGACATGATTACCTTGCCTTCTGCAGCGGGAGTAAGAAAACTGTCGTGTTTTTCTGCGGTAATGCCGGTCAGCGGCTGGAACCAGTGTGAATAATGCGTTGCTCCGTGTTCAATCGCCCAGTCTTTCATTGCATTTGCAACTTCATTTGCAACTCCAAGTTCGAGCGGACAGCCTTCAATCATCGTTTTTTTGAGTGAAGCATAAATGTCAGCCGAAAGGCGCTTTTTCATTTCAGTTTCGCTAAAGACCATGCTTGCAAACATTTCCGGAACATCAGTCATCATTTCCTCGCTAACCGCCATCAGCGGCGGATTTTTATGTGTATCTTGCACAAGATTATAATGATTTTTTGTGAGAGTTTAAACTGACAGATATTATCACGCGGATTCAAAATTACTGACGTAATTTCTTTTGTTGAAAACAACAACAGGTTCTGGCTTTCGTCAAATGTTGCAATTGTGTCATTTTTATTTTCTTTTATGCTGCTGCGGGAGGTTAAAATTTAAATATTTTTCATAATCGCGGGGATCAAAATTGAAGATTCCGTCATAAGTTCAAAGCCAAAACAAGTCTTTCCTAAATCCTTAAGGCTTGCCCCTATATGATAAAGTTCCTGATTATCGATGATCAAAAATCTATCGTGCATTTTTGCTGTGTAATTTACAGTCAAAGTCGGATATTGTGCATTAAATTTCTGAATGTCAATTTGTGTAAGTGGATTTTTCATTTTCGGATTCTGCAAAGT
>CAVJKK010000119.1:0-5168 GCA_963649855.1 Anaerovoracaceae bacterium | reverse complement strand
GTCCGCAGATTTTTCAAAACCTTTATGCTGGCTTGCAACGTATAAAAGCGCGTCAAGAATGTCACACGGCTTTTTGTGCCCGAGCGCATCAAGACTGTCCTCAACCGGAACAAAAGGCACGCGCTCACCTTCAATCAGAAAAGCAACGCCGTCATCGTCCTGAATGATTTTGAACGCTTCTTCCGCCATCAGAATGGAATACCGCTCACGCCCCTTTGCAAAACTCGCCGACTCTAAAATCGCCACAGCGTTGATTTTTCGTGCCAGCGAATAAGGCGTGTAACGTTCACTGGAAATGCATTTATAAATACCTTCAAGATTTTCAGCCATAATAATCTCCTTTTGGGTTCGGGCGTCCCGGCGGACAAGCCGCCGTCGGGCTTTGCAGGGTTCCGGCTTTCGCCTCCATTGCTGCGCAACGCGCTGTGCGCGCCCTTCCAATCCCTGACGCATATAAAACGTAATGTTTCTATAAAAAGAAACATACAGGAAAGAGACGTTACTGTCAATAGAAACATCGTATAAAAAATGACCTCGTGTCATTTTTTATACTGAAACTGTGCCAAGGATGGCACTAAAGACCAGATATTTGTGCAAATTAGCGCCATCCGTGGCGCAGTCTTACGTCGCGCTTTATCCTCATGTAATTTTTTTTTATAATGTCGCCTATGACTTTTATCACTGATGAACAGAAATCCGCCCTTCTTGAGCGGTTTTTACGATATGTCGGAATCTGGACTACGAGCGACAGTGCTGCTGCCGACAAAGGAATTCAGCCTTCAACTCAGCGCCAGTCTGACCTTGCCCGCGTTCTTGCCGATGAATTAAGACAGTTCGGGCTTTCAGACGTTCAGATTACAGACCACTGCTACGTTTACGCCCGCCTCGATGCCACGGATGCAGGCGCTTCCAAACCTTTCTGCCTTTTAGCCCACATGGACACGGTGGAAGAATGTTCCGGTCAGAACATCAAACCGCAGCTTACGCACAAAGACGGCGACACGATAATCAGCACGGACGGAACTACTCTCCTCGGCGCAGACGACAAGGCTGGCGTTGCTGAAATCATGCAGGCACTCTGTTTTCTCTGCTCTCACCCGGAAATAAAGCACGGCACGGTCGAAGTCTGCTTCAGCCCGGACGAAGAAACCGGTCACGGCATGGACAACGTTCCCCTCAGCTTAATCCGCTCAAAACAGGCATACACGGTTGACGGCGGCAACATGTCAGAACTCGAAACCGAATGTTTCAACGCATATAAATCCGAAGTAAAGTTTACGGGAGTTGCAACTCACACCGGCACGGCGCGCGGCAAAATGGTAAACGCCGTAACGATGGCTTCAAGGTTCGTTTCTCTTCTTCCTCAGAACGAGGCTCCGGAAACGACAGACGGCATGGAAGGATTTTTCGCACCGATGGACATTTCAGGCACAATCGAAAGTTCTTCTGTTACGGTTTTTCTGCGCGACTTTACGACGGAAGGCATGGAACGCCGCAAAAATTTAATCGACCAGACGGCGCAGACTGTTGCCCTCACCTCTGGCGGCCTGGTTCAGGTGAATCACGTCTTTCAGTACGCAAACATGAAGGAGGGGCTTAAAAAATCTCCTTCCACCGTGCAGAACCTCATAAAGGCATATAAAAACGCAGGTCTTGAGCCTGTCTTTCCGCCGATTCGCGGCGGCACGGACGGTTCACGCTTAACGGAGCTTGGCATTCCGACTCCGAACATTTTTACGGGCGGGCACAACTTTCATTCAAAGGCAGAATGGGCAAGCTTAAACGAAATGAGCAAAACTCTCGAAGTTCTGATAAACTTATGTACGCAGAACTCTCTTGAAGGATGATTTTATGTTTGAATACAAAATAGAAGGCGGAATTCCAGTCCGCGGAACGATTGCCGCAAGCGGCAACAAAAACTCAGCGCTTCCATGCATCGCTTCTTCACTTTTAACGGAAGAAACGGTCATTCTGCGCAACATTCCCGACATCGAAGACACGAGGGTCATGCTTTCAATCCTGACTTCACTCGGTGCTTCTGTCGAAAAAATTGCAGACCACGCGTGGAAAATCGACGCTAAAAAAATCGAACGCACGGACATTCCCTCGGAGTTGAGCAGGAAAATCCGCGCTTCAATTCTTTTTGCAGGTCCGCTCGTTGCCCGCACAGGCAAAGCCGTAATGCCGCCGCCGGGAGGAGACGTAATCGGACGCAGACGCCTGGACACTCACTTCTTAGCCCTTCAGGAACTCGGCGCGAGAATCACGGTTGACGGTGCATTCACGTTCAGCGCAAACAAACTCGCAGGAGCGGACATCTTCCTTGACGAAACTTCCGTAACCGCCACAGAAAACGCGGTCATGGCAGCAGTCTTAGCAGAAGGCAGGACAAAAATCACGAATGCTGCGTCAGAACCGCACGTTCAGGACTTGTGCAATCTTCTCGTTGCGATGGGCGCAAAAATCAGCGGAATCGGTTCAAACATCCTCTACATTGACGGCGTAAAAAAACTTCACGGGGCAGATTTTTCAATCGGTCCTGACTTTATGGAAATCGGCTCGTACATCGGGCTTGCAGCGGCAACAAAGGGCTCAATCACGATTACGGGTGTCCGCGCAGAAGACATGAGACCTCTCCGCGTAGCGTTCGGCAAACTCGGCATCACGTGGACAATCGAAGGCGACGCACTCACGGTTGCAGTAGGGCAGGAAATGAAGGTCAACACGGATTTAGGCGGAATGATTCCGAAAATCGATGACTCGCCGTGGCCGGGCTTTCCGCCTGATTTAACTTCGATAATGACGGTAATCGCCACTCAGGTTGAAGGCACGGTTTTAATCTTTGAAAAAATGTTTGAAAGCCGCATGTTCTTCGTAGACAAACTTATCAGCATGGGGGCAAGAATCACGCTGTGCGACCCTCACCGCGCCGTAGTTTCAGGACCGTGCACGCTCCACGGGGATCATCTTGTTTCCCCGGACGTAAGGGCAGGAATGGCAATGGTAATCGCAGCGATGGCAGCACACGGAGAATCAACGATTTCCAACATCTACCAGATAGAACGTGGCTACGACCACCTTGTCGAAAAACTGCAGAGCCTCGGAGCACACATTCAGCGCGTAGAAGTAAAATAAAAATGTCTAGTCAAACTTCGTGTTGATGACGAAAGGTGATTTTGATTTTTCAAATCGTCATGATGACGAATGCCGCTTTTTTGAAATTCTGCAATCGTCATGGTGACGAATGTCGTTTTCAGCAAATGCTGGCTATCGTCATGGTGACGAATGCTGTTTTCAGCAAATGTTGGCTATCGTCATGATGACGAATGTCGTTTTTTTAAATTTTCTGCAATCGTACTGATGACGAAAGTCGATTTTTATTTTTGTAATCGTCATGCAAAAACCCGACATTCAGGCTAGTTCGCCCTAACTTCGAGTTTTTGAAATTAGGGTTAGTTCGTTTTTCTCATTACGAAATACAATGCGTCGATAAACAGGATGAAAATCCAGATGCCCGCTGCAACCAGCAGTGCGGCGCTTCCCGTTTCCGTAACAAGAAGGAAGTTAAACAGGTTTGCAATCGCGATGATGATCTGCACGAGAATATCGCAGACAAGGGTGCACACTGGAATTACAAAAATCCACACGAACTTGAAAATCTGATTCTTCTTAATCCTGAAATTCCAGGCAAGGCTCGACAGAAATAAAAGGAACGCAAGCATGATTATCGGGTACGTGATTCTTTTTATCAGATACGCGCCCGTAACTTCTCCGGAAAATCCGAGTTTTTCCGCTTTGCCGGCAAGCTTCATCAGTTCATCAATCCTCATTCCTTTCAGACCATCAGACTGTCCGCACGCCGTGTTGAAGTCATCATAATCCATCGCAAGAATCACGGAGTTTTCGGCATTTTTGTATTCCGAATGAAGATAGTCCGCAAATTCGTATTCCGGCACAATCCTTTTTTCGCGGCTGTTACGGTCAAGGCTTTCGAGAAGAATGTAAGGCACGCGCTTCACTTTTTCGTCAATTTCAAGTTCCGCCCGCTTTTCTTCATCAAAATCTCCGGCACTCACTGAAATCATCTTTGCATAAGGCACGCTGAACGACTTTATGAAACTTCCGTTCTTTGAAAATGTTGCAATGCTCAGCCCGCGCAGATACTGAACCATGCGCCCGCTGTTGTAAACCGGCGTAATTCCGCGGATAAAGACGACTTCCGTCTTTCCGGACTTGTGCTTTACCGTAAAATAAACGTTCATGTACGTTTCAAAAGTCTCGAGTTTTTCGGTCTCATCGATAAAGAAATACTGATTTTCAACGCGATTCTGCGCAATCGTCAGAAACCGCGTAACGTCAGGGTCAGACGCCCAGGTTATGTCCTGCTTTGAAATATCCACAAACTGATAGTACGCTTCAATGTTGTCGCCCTCAGACAGCGCCTTGTACGCAGAACGTTTCTTTGCAAAAAGAATCTGGTCATCCGTTTTTTCGCCGGCAGAAGTTTTCTGCAGTTCATTCCACGCTTCGCTCGCAAGCCTTTTCGCTTCCTTTATGTTCACGTCTTTGTCAGTTCCCGCAAAGGTTGCAAGCCGGGCAAAATAATGCGACTCAAACCATTTTTTCTCTTCCGCAGCCTTTTTCGACTTGTTGATGAGGGAAGTTACAGTCTCTCCGCCCACTTCATCGAAAATCTGCATTTCTTCAGTCGTCTTTACATTTTCAGGGGTGATTTTTTTGATTGCCTTCAAAACCGCTTCGGATTTGTCGATTAAATTTTTTCCTTCAACACTCGACGAACGGATTTTTAAAATCTGAGTTCCGTAACGATGGGCAAGGACGTAATTTTCATCAGCAAGACATTCATTTCCAAGCCGGATGTACTCTGCAAGAAGCTGCGCCGAATTTTCAGCATAGTTCTTCTTGCGGTGAACGAGCGGAGAAGCAATTTCAGCCGTAAAAACAATGACCGCAACAAGGCAGAGCGAAACAATCATCGACTTTTTAAAATAGCCCATGACGACATGACTGAACCTCATCTGCGCCTTTTCAGAATCCTGTCCGTACTGAACCGCCATCGCAACAAGGTAGCCCGAACATAAAACCGCCGGCAGAATCCTGAAAAAATACAGAAGTCCGCGGCAAAAAATATAACTGCGCTTAAATTC
>CAVJKK010000118.1:0-5259 GCA_963649855.1 Anaerovoracaceae bacterium | reverse complement strand
CTCCCCGTCCGAATGAAAAAATTGCACAACTGCTTAGAAAAGATGGATTCGAAGAAACTGATTTGATTGTTACTTCACGCAAAACGTACTGTGCGGTATTTGTAAATGCTGAAGAACCTCAGTATCTCGTGATCGAGGACAAATTTCCGAACGGACGTCCACCTCTGGAAAAAGCAGGAGTTTATTTTACAGATTTTCAGACTGTGAATAATGTTGAAAAGATGAAAGTCGGCACGTGTTTGAATCCTCTGCACACGGCACTTGCACTTTCCGGCTGTCTTTTGGGTTTTAACTTAATCTGTGATGAAATGAAGGACAGTGACCTGAAAAAAATGGTTGAACTTCTGGGATATAAAGAAGGGCTGCCTGTTGTGGTTGACCCTGGAATCATAAACCCGAAGAATTTTATTGATGAGGCAATTTATAAAAGACTTCCGAACCCTTTTTTGCCAGATACTCCGCAGCGTATTGCAACTGATACTTCTCAGAAAATTGCAGTCCGGTTCGGGCAGACTGTCAAGGCTTATCTTGACACTCCTGGTTTTGATGTGACGGAATTAAAAATTATTCCGCTTGTGTTCTCATTGTGGTTGCGCTATCTGCTTGCAGTTGATGATGATTGTAAAAAAATTGAGCTGTCACCAGATCCTCTGTTGAGTACTGTTAGACCTGTTCTTGAAGGAATAAAAATCGGGAAAAATGATGAAAGCCTGGTTGAAGAAAAAATCAAGAAACTTTTGTGCAATGAAAAAATTTTCGGACTCGATGTCGTTTCTTCTCCGCTGTACGAAAAAGTAAAAAATTACTTTATGCAGATGATAAGCGGAAAGGGAATGGTTCGAAAGACAATTCACGAGACTGTCTGTGAAAATTGACGAAAGGGGCTTCTGACGAAACGTTCTTTAAATCAGTCCATCTGCTGGAGTTCTATGGCGATTTCTTCCATCTCGCGGTCGGTCATGGCGATTGTTTCTGCCACGCGGAAAAGTTCACGGCGGACACTTTCGGGCACTTTGGTTGACGTCTTGTAGTGCAGTTCATGTTCGAGGCTTGCCCAGAAATCCATCGCAATCGTCCTGAGCTGGATTTCAACCTTGACCTTGTGCGTTGATTCCGACAGATAGACCGGAATTTCTATGACGATGTGAAGGCTTCTGTAGCCGCTTTCTTTCGGCTCTTTTATGTAGTCTTTTTCTTCAATGAGGGTGATGTCCGGCTGTTTTAAGAGGATGTCGCGCACCTTGTAGATGTCGGAAATGTACGGGCAGATTACGCGGACGCCTGCGATGTCGTTCAGGTTCTTCGCCATCGATTCAAAGGTTATCGGAAGTCCTTTCTTTTCAAGCTTGCCGACTATGCTCTGCGGCGTCTTGATGCGGCTTTTAACGGTTTCAATCGGATTTCGCCTGCCTGAAACCTTGTTTTCCTTGTTGAGGATGTCGAGTTTTGTTTCAATCTGCTTGATGGCACTTTCGTAAACCATTATCAGCTGCTGAAACTGTATCGCGATTTTGTAGATGTCGTTCGGGTTTGAAAGATTTTTTTCTATGATTGACGGAAGGTCAACGTCTTTCGTCTCAGTATTTTCAATCAATTTTATGCTCCAGTAAACTCTGCTATATAAAATAAAGATACTGACGAAAGTTACCGAACGGCAAGTTTTTTCTGTAGAGATGAATGTCGAGTTTTTGAAAAATTGTGTAGGTTGTCTGTTGTTAAGAAATATGTCAAACGGCCGTAGCCAAAGTTCTGACCACGAACGCGTCTTGAGCTTGACTCAACTACGTGGCTCGTGGCAGGTTTTTGGCGAGAGGCTGTTTGAAGTTATCTGATAATTTGAACAAAAGTGATGACAGAACTGACCTAAAAACTCGAAGCTCGACTTACATTCCTAACAGTTCTTTTGCTGTTCCGAAAACTGTCTTCTGTTCCAGTTTTGCGCCTGTTTTCTGGAACAGCGGCAGAAAGTCATTTACAATCTGACGGTTCTGTTCAAAGACTTTTTCCGTGCGTGCAGAGTAGAGCATCGTCATTATGAAATAAACGAGAGGCGTGATGTCCGCGCTTTCCGTTTTTGCCGTCATCTGCGGAGTGGCGATTTTCGGGAAATCTTCAAGAAACATTCTGAGCGTGTTCCAGCTGTGGAAACTTATCAGCCGGTAGATGAACGTGTTCGGAATGAACGTTGAAGGCTTTGTGCCGTCTTTTTTTGCGCAGGTGAAGGCTGCCTTTCCGTTTGCCTTGTCCGTGGCAGCGCCTTTTAAAATCATTTTTCTGCAGGTTTCTGCGTCGTCGGTTTCTGCTGCAAGGTAGAGTGCGGTGTTTGTCATCGAGCCGCCTGCATTCACCTTGAAGGCGTCGAGATTTTCCGTATTTTCAATTAAGAAATCTATGATTTTGTCTGCTTCTTTTAGTTTTGAAGGAATTTCTTCATCCTTGCAGTAGTAGGCATTGAACATTATTTTTCCAAGCCCGGATTCGATGTAGGTCTGCTTCATGCTGTGGCGGACTGTCAGTATTGCTTCTTCCTGCTTTTCGCGGCCTGCATTTGCAAGATTGAAGCCTGCAAGAAGCTGGCTCGTCCTGAAATCTGCCATTCCCTGAGCGTATGCTTCACTTCCTGCCTTTATCGTTGATTTTGTCTGAATTGCAAAGTAGAGCGGAGAAACTCCGTCCGTGCGCACCGTGTCTAAGTCCACATTTTTTACTTCTGCCTTAAACTTCTTAAAGTCCGCAAACTGAATTGAAGCCTTGAGCTTGTTTTCAATTTTCGGGCGGTAGTCTTTTATACATTCTGCTTCAGCTTTTTCGCTGTCCTTGAACATCTTCGGGGCAAACTGCGTCCAGAACTGTTCCTTTTCGTTGAAACTCCTGAAAAAATTGTCGTCGAGCGGGGCAACCATCTTTTTTGTCACTCCGTATTCCCAGACCTTGAGTGCCGTTTTTTTGTCTTTTGCGTACATGAAGAACGTAAACGCCTGCTGAACAAAGCGTCCCGTGTATTCTTCCGCCTGTGCAATGTTTTTGAACGCAGCTGAATAGAAGGATTTTGCGCCGTCAAAGTCAAAATCTGCAACCGCCGTAAATCCCCTGAACCAGTTTATGAAAAACTCACAGCGGGCAGGGGCAATGTCTTTCACCTGTTCATAGAATTTCTGCATGTCAGTGGACTTGTAGACGTATTCCTGCATGACAGAACGCCAGATGTAGACGAGTGTCTGTTCCTTTGCGAGTTTGTATTCAAAAGATTTTTCGAGTGATTCAGACATTTTATTCTCCTGCAATTTCCCTTGCGCGGACCAGTGCGGCTTCTATGTTGTCAAAAATATTTTCGCGTCCGATTTTGTCTGCCATGCCCGTTTTTTCGCAGAGCATATAAGGCTGGGTGTGGATTCCCGAAAGAATGATTTTTATTCCCTTGCGGTCGCACGCGTTTTTTGCCTGAGAAAGTGCCTGAATTCCGCCGGCGTCGAGGTAGATTGTGTTTCTCATTCTGAAGATGAGCGCCTTTACGTCTGCGCCCGCCCTTTCCGTTGCAAACTCAAATTTGCGCACCGTGCCGAAGAAAAGCGGACCGTCAATTTCGTAGACCATGACGCCTTTCGGAAGTTCAATCTGTTCTTCGTTTCCGTCGCCGCTGATTCCTACTACGACCGTTCTGTTTCCAGACTGCACTTCTGAAAGTTCAATCATCTTCTTGATGAAGAAGAAGGCTGCAAACATGAGTCCCACACCGATTGCGTAAGTGAGGTCAACAAAAACCGTCAGCAAGAAAGTAACCAAAAGAACCGCTGTGTCAGACTTCTGCCCTTTAACGAGTGAACGGATTGCAGGAATTCCCGCCATGTTCCAGGCTACCTGCATCAAAACTGCGGCAAGTGCTGCCATCGGAATGTATTCAACGTATTTTCCAAAGAAGACCATAATCAAAAGCAGAACCACCGCGTGAACCATTCCCGCAACCGGAGTTCTTCCGCCGTTGTTGATGTTCGTTGCCGTGCGTGCAATTGCGCCGGTTGCCGGAAGCCCGCCGAAAAGAGGACTCAAAATGTTTGCAATTCCCTGACCAATCAGTTCGTTGTTGGAATCGTGCTTGGAACCAATCATACCGTCAGCAACCACCGCAGAAAGAAGGGATTCAATCGCCGCAAGAACTGCAATGGAAACGGCTGTAGGAAAAACCGTCCTGATTGTATTTAAATCCAGCGCCGGAAGTTTTGGAGATGGAATCCCCGAAGGAATCTTGTAGCGGTCGCCGATTAAAACAGTTTCAAACCCGAAGAATTTATTTAGCAGAAGATTAATGAGCGTTGCAGCCACAATCACAATTAAACTGCCAGGAATTTTTTTAGTAACCTTAGGCCACAGAAAAATCGCCGCAAGGCTTACAACCGCCATGATAAACGAATACCAGTTAATCGTTTTGAGAGAAGAAGCGTAAACTAAAATCTTGCCTGCAAAAGTTCCCGGCATTTTTACGTATTCTTTGCCGAAAATCGTCATCGGAAATTCCGGAGAAAGCCCCAGAAAGTCCCCGATCTGACCTGTTGCAATCGTAACGGCAATTCCGGCAGTAAAACCAACCACGATTGTATACGGAATGAACTTTACAAGTCCGCCGAGCTTAAACGCGCCAAGCAGAATAAGCATAATTCCGGCAAGCATAGTCGCCGTTGCAAGTCCTGAAAAGCCAAGCTGAGGGTTATTTACAATCGCATAGATGATTACCGTAAAAGCGCCGGTCGGTCCGCCAATCTGAACTCTTGTTCCCCCAAAAGCCGCAATGCAAAATCCTGCAACAATCGCAGTGTAAAGTCCGGTCTCGGGACTGCAGCCTGAAGCGATGGCAAAAGCGATGGAAAGGGGAAGCGCCACGATTCCTACAATAATTCCTGCAATAAAATCCTGTGAAAAACTCTTTAAGTTGTAGCCCTTTAAGCAGTTCAAAAGCTCGGGTTTGTACATTTGAAACTCCGTGAATAAAGGTCAATTTGCATTTTCAGGAGTGCCTTTGAATGTAGTATTGAGATTTATCTTATTAAGAAAATTGTGGCAAAGTATGACATTTTTTACGCTTCTTTTCAATATGTTGATTTTTTTTGCGCGATAGTTTATGCAGTTAACCGGCGTTCCAGGGTTCGCTAACGCTCAGCCTCCTCGCTTATGGCAGGTTACATGGAATTTTCCGCTAAGAGAAAACTGTTTTCTTAACAAAAGAATCTTCGAGTTTTCGCAAGAAAACTCGTGAAGCAGCCGAAG
>CAVJKK010000117.1:0-5284 GCA_963649855.1 Anaerovoracaceae bacterium | reverse complement strand
ATCGAAAACGAAGTAAAAGAAAAGATAAAGCGTTAAAATGCGTGGGGAATAAAGAGGGGGCTGTCTAAAGTGCCATGTCATGCTGAATTTATTAGCCGTCAGCAACTTCGTGCAGCATCTCATAGCGCCGATTGAGCTTGTCGAAATCAAGCGTATATTATGCTGGTAGTTTCGACAGGCTCAACCACCGTGATTAGCAGCCCCTTTCTGTTTTCCCGGTTTATTTACCGAAATAGTTGAGTGCGTTTCCGAATGAAATGTCTTTTACGATTTTTGTGAGCATTTCCATATCGTTCGGATATTCACCGTTTTCTACCCATGTACCGATGATGTTGCAGAGAATTCTTCTGAAATATTCATGGCGAGAGTAAGAAAGGAATGAACGGGAATCTGTGAGCATGCCGACAAAGGCAGGAATCATGCCGAGGTTACCGAGAACCTTGATCTGCTGTTCCATGCCGTCTTTGTGATCGCAGAACCACCAGCCTGAACCCATCTGGATTTTGCCTTTAATTCCGCTTCCCTGGAAACAACCCATGATTGTACCGATTGTGTAGTAGTCTTTCGGGTTGAGTGTGTAGAGAATCGTTTTCGGAGTGCCGCCGGCAGCTTCAATCAGAGAAAGAAGCCCAGCAAGATTCTGTGCCATCGGTTTGTCGTGAGAGCCGTCAAAACCTGTATCCGGACCGAGTTTTGCGAACATTGCCTTGTTGTTGTCGCGGATGGCGTTCATGTGCCACTGCTGAACGATGCCTTTCTGTTCGTAAGCGCGTCCGAGAGCAACGAGAACCTTTGTCTTGTAAGCTTCAGCTTCTTCTTCAGAGATGACTTCACCGTTGAGGGCGCGGGCAACAACTGCATCGATGTTTGCGTCAGTATCAACCTTGCAAGGAGGATATTCAAGGGCGTGGTCAGAAGCGCGGCAGCCGTTTTCGATAAAGTAGTCGAGACGTTTGATGAGGGCAGCGATTACGTCGTCAGAAGTCTTGATGTTGATTCCAGAAACTTCAGAGAGTTTTGCGATGTAGTCCTTGTATGTAGGAAGGTTGATGTTTAGTGCTTTGTCCGGGCGGTAAGACGGGCGGACTTTTGTTTCAATCTTGCCGATAGGTGCAGTTCCCGCAGCGATTGCCTTGTGATATTCGAGGGAATCAATCGGGTCGTCTGTAGTTCCGACAGCGTAAACGTGGAACTTCTTGAAGATTCCCTTTACGGAAAGTTCTTCAGTCTGGAGCATTGCGTTGGCTTTTTCCCAGATGCGCGGAGCAGATTCAACGGTGAGCGGTTCATAAATGCCAAAGTAGCGCTGGAGTTCAAGGTGAGTCCAGTGGTAGAGAGGGTTGCCGATTAAGTGTTCAATCGTTTCAGCCCATTTAAGGAATTTTTCGTAGTCAGGTTTGTCGCCCGTGATGTAGTCTTCAGTGATGCCGTAAGTTCTCATCTGACGCCACTTGTAGTGGTCGCCACCAAGCCAGATTTCTGTAAGGTTCTTGAATTTCTTATTTTCAGCAATCTGAGAAGGAATAAGATGACAATGATAGTCCCAAAGCGGTTCATCCTTGCACGCTTCAAAAAGTTTCTGTGCCGTTTTAGTGTCGAGCAGGAAATTTTTGTCCATGAATTTTTTCATATAAAGCTCCATGAAATTATTTTTGTGACCCCGCATTTTTGCAGAATCATACATTTCTAGAAACACATTCTAGTACGATTTCGCAAATTTGTACACGCACGGAAGAAAAATGTGCGGCGGGAAAAAGAAAGAGAATGGTTTTTAACAGGTTACACCTTTTTCATAAAGGGTTTCCGGACAAAAATCTAAATCATCACTCCAATAAAATTTATCCTTACTGTAAATTTATTTATCCTTTACATAAATCTAAATACCCTTTGGATAAACCATGGTTATGTAAAGGATAAATCCATTTATGTAAAAGATAAATTAATTTATGTAAAGGATAATTTTTTTTATCCTTTGCATAAATCTTCTTAGTATAAAAAAATTCCCTTTGCCTTGATTTTCCACGTGTAGTATAATATCGGGACAGGACAAAGGGATGTGGCTCAATACTGTGAGCCGTGCAGCCGTGTCTGTTTTTTACTGATGAACAAAGCTCGTCTTCAAGATTTTATCCCTCAGTTTGGTTGACGGACGGAATAAAATCTTCGGACGGGTGATGTTCTGTGCTGAAACTTCGCTTTCAGTCTGTGAACCTGTTGATTCAAAACTCAGTCTGAAAATTCCGAACTTTTCCAAGTTCACGCTGTCACCATGCATAAGGTGGCGCGGAAGGATTTCCAGAAGGTTTGAAAGAACCGAACGTACATCCGATGGATTTACTGAACTTGCAAAAGAGATTTCTTCCGTAAGTTCATCTTCGCCAATCTGTTCTCCAAAAACTGGAGACGGATAATACAGTTCTTCGTCACGGTTAAGCGGGTTAGCACGTTTCAAGACCTTGTACTTCATTCTTCTACTTCTCCCTGGTGTTTAACCACAGTATTATTTCAACTCCAACGGAGCCGGCGCAAAAATTGCGTTTATTCCATAATCAGCAATCTTCGTTTTATATATTAACAATTATACAATATTTTTAATTTTTAAATGCAAGTTTTCAAATCATTTCACTTTTAATATAAATCATATTTTTAGACAGGTTAAATTATTTTTTTCTCCATCATACAAATCACAATTTATATCTTCACCCTTTACAAGACTTTCAATAATTTCTGTCATTCCCTGCCTGCTTATCTGCGGGCGGTAATAAACTTCTGGAAGGTCGTCTTTTAGCTTTTCAAAAAGTTTTCGGGCAGCGGTAAATTTTCGTCTTTCTTCCGGGTCAATGTTGTCCTTTGTCTTGTCTTTTGTTTCAACAACAAGATTCAGCTGCTTTTTTCCGTTCTGATGTTTTATGACATACATAAAATCCGGGCTGTAAGTTCCGTCTGCATAAGTTGGAATACGGACAGTTTTACGCGGAATTTTTCCATAAACTTCGACGGATGCAAGCGGAGATTTTATTTCCAGCGTCATATCTTTTCTTTCAAGGTCTGAATCATAAGCACAGGATTCGTAAAGATAATTTTCTAGAGGCTTTTCCTTGCAGTTTTTGGCGAAAGTTCGCAATATTGGCGTGCCCTACGTTCGCTTCGCTCACTCCGAGTCGGCTGTTTCGCACTTCGCTAACGCTCTAAGTCCTCGGGGCACAAATAGTGCCCCTGCGGTCTTCGGCTTCGTTTGCTGAAGCAAACTTTGCCGGTGCTCCATAGCCTCACGCAGGTTTTACTTCTCTTTTCTGAAAATCATAATATATTGATGAATCTGATTTGCTACAAAAGAAAAAGGATAACCATAAGGAAATAATTTTGTACTTCTGTCCGCCCAGATTTTTAATCCCTTATAATTCAGGTTGTTTATTTCATTTAATTTATAAATGATTTCCGAGTGCAGTAAATTTGTTTCTTTTTTGCATGGCTGTAAATCTTTTATAAAAACAACAACATATCCTCGTTTTTTTACATAAGATAAAACAAGTTCTACTGAAAGTTTTAGTTTTTCCAGGAATTCACTGCGACTCACATTTCCAAAATCTCTTTTATCATCTGTAAAAGGAGTTGCGACTGTTCCGTAAACTTCAATATCCGCCCCAGTTTTTTCTTTGCTCATCATTTCACCATAAGGCGGGTCAATAAGAACAAGATTTATCTGCTGATTTTTAAGCAATTTTTCCATTAAGGTTTTATCGGCAAGAACTTCTAAACAATCTCCGCAATAAGTCTGGCAAACGCTTAATCCTAATTTTTCGGAAGCAGCTTTATAGGCATCAATGTATTTTTGACACAAATCTATTCCAACAGCTTTACGGTTTGCAAGACTCGCCCCTAAAAGTGAACCTCCAACACCCATAAAATAATCAAAAACTAAAGCATCTTTTTTGGTAAAAAATTCGATTATTTCTTTCATCAGCTGAGGAGGCTTTGGAGTCGGATGGATTTTTCTTATTTCGTGGGCATAAGATTCTTTTCCATTTGTCGGATAAAAAGTTGAAAATACAGATGCTGTAAAATTGTTCCATTCCCTTCCAGAAAGATGATTAAGAGTGTTGTTCAATTGATATTTTTCTCCATCAGGAAGAATTACCGTTTCAAAGGAATTTCCAATCAGGCGGGCATCTTTTATTTGATTGAGCAACCAGTCAGGTAAATCTAAATCATCTGTTGTTTTATAAACATCAAAAAAAGGAGTTCCTGTTTTATATTGCTGCATTGCAAGCGTTGTTTTCTTTTTATAGCCAGAAATAATTTTTTTGAGCTGGTTATCAATTATTTCAATTTCTTCGTCTAAGTTTTCAACACCGAATTTTGTTAATTCATCTTTTACAGCATCAACATTTAGAAAAGATTTTTTTGCAGACATAACTAATTCCAATAATCAAAAAGATTTGTAATTGCCCGTTTAAATAATTTTGGAGCATGAAGTCCAAGAACGATTTTTCCATTTGCATTAAGCAAAAATCCTACTTCAATTTCTGCAATCTTTTCCTTATTGCTTCCATACAGGACAACGGTTCTTACAATTTTATATTCCGGGTAATAGGGTTTTAAATATCGTTCATCAAAAACATCATAATTTTTTAATTCATTAATTCCATTCTGCCTGAACTCATATTTTTTACCTTCGATAGTGATTACTTCTGTTTCTGCAATATCCAAAAGAACTAAATCAGGAATAAAAATGATTTTATCTTTGTTACCAGCTTTATAAGCGGTTCGGTCAGAATATTTCTTCAACGCCAAGTGCTGACCATCTTTTGTTACAAAATATCCTTTTTCGCAGCCTGCATGATTTTCAAAAATTGAATAGCTTTCCGTAAAATTTTCAACAACAAGGTGAATAAAAATCGTACCGAGTTTTTCGCCTTTTGTTTCATAATGCCAGTAATCAGCCGGTAAAGTTGCTTCTGGTAAGCTTAAGTTTTCAAGTTCAATTCCCAAAATATTTGCAATCTGCACAAATTTATTTGTTTTTCCAACATGTTTTTGTTCCAGCCCATGCATAATAATTTGAATTCTCTTAGTCCAGCCCAATTTTCTGATAACGGCAGAAATTATACTTAACGCTCCAATATTCGGGTCATGCGACAGTCCGCCACTTTTATAAAGTCTGCCCGTTATCTGAATTAAATCATCTGAAGCAAAATGAATTAAAATCGGAACATTGCCTTTAGGTGGTCTTCTCATATTTGCCTTTGCTATTCTTAATTCTTCCAAAGATGTAAAAGGCTTA
>CAVJKK010000116.1:0-5325 GCA_963649855.1 Anaerovoracaceae bacterium | reverse complement strand
GTTTTATGTGGCTTATTTGTAGTACGTTGCGCTATATGTTCTTCTTTATCAACTATTCGTTTTGCCTTGTCTAACGTTCTAGCATGCTTCGCTTTAGCACGCTCTTCACGCTCCGCCATCATCTCACCAAACGTCTTCGGCTTCGGTGACGGCGGTAACTCCTTAACACACAGCTGTTTAAGCTGCTCAACTAACGCCGAGGACGGTCGGTCAGCCTCAACAAGACTATCAGTGCCCGAGTTTAATGTGGTAACACTGGAATTGTCAAGCACGGACTCAAATTTTTTAGGCACGTTCACCTTCTATCACCCGTCCTTGCGCTAGTTCAAACAACTCATTATCACTTAATTCCCTTAACTTCCTCATCGCACCTTCATAATTTACACTCACGTCCACCTTCACCTGCTCAGGTTCATAATACCCCATCATCCGCGCTACCTTATCCGCACCATTAATCATATTCGCAGGATCACTCATCGTTCTCGCCATATCTATCGCTTCCATAAATAAGTTAAGAACATCTAACCTGCGTATCGTTATCTTATCTTCTATCTCCGACCGCGCTGTCTGTAATCTCTCGCGTACGCTGTCCCTGCGTTTGCGCGACAGCGCCTTCGAGTAACTCACACCCGCCTCCCTAGCCGCGCTCGCTAAACTATCCGTCACCAATATGGCATTCGCTAAGGCTTCGTCTTCCTTGTCTCGTTCCTCTGCCTTCCGTTCCTTTTCTCTTTGTACCCTTTCTTTTCGTTCCGCACGCACAGCCTTAGCTAGCTCGCCATATTCGCGATCATAGTCAGGTATAAGTAGCACACTCTGTGGGCGTGGCGGGGTTTGTTTCTTCATACGTCATAGTTTAGCAGACTTTTTTAGAAAATGTATACCACGTCCCCCTCATTTGTCAACACCTAGGGGGTACTTCGTTTTTTTTCTGCATAGAAAAATTTTGTTGGCTAGGGGGGGGGGTACTTGGAAACCTAAGAAAAACTCAGAAAAATACGCGGGGTGTTACCCATCCCCCCGTGCGGCGCGGGCGGGGCGACTTCGGATTCGGGTTCGGATTTGGATTTCAATGAGCCCCCCCTGCCCTGCCGCCGCGCACAGCGGCTGCGCCAGCGCGGTCAGCGTGGCAGCGAAGCACAAGCGGCTCCACGCGAGCGCGTCAGGGAATGTAGAGTGGTGTCGGCTATTTGCGTGTTCAACAAATAAATGGAGGAAATTGAAATGAATACGATTTTTACGCAAGCGGAAATGGACGCTTTGGAGGCAATGAATGCGTATTTCGCAGACGCGCCAGCTCCTGAAACTTGGATACCAAAGGCGAAAGCTCCAAGAAGTGCTCGGTTTTCCAAAGAGGCGCTTGAAAAATTAGCAGTTATGGAAAAGCGCTTGGAAGGTCAGCCCGTTCCGGATGAAATGCCCGGTTGGTTACAAAATCAGCGGTACGTTGATCCATTCCCTGTTCGTTAGTTCCATTGAGCTCACACTCCTTGCTTTGTATGTAGAGGGGTGTGGGCTTTTTATGGGTTAAGGAAAAAATAGAAATATTTTTTTCTTTTTTTTGTTTGTTTGTTTTGGAGGATTTGAAAATGAAAGTGCAAATGAAAAAAGTGTTTGATCCATTTTTGAACAAAATGGTTGAATTTGAAAAGGTAATTTTTGAAAATCAAGATTATGAGATTGATAGAAAAAATTGCCTTAATGCGTTGAATAGGTTTGGTTATACAGTGAAAGAAATTCCAAAAGGTTCACGCATTTTGTGGGATACCATTCGCAGAAAGGAAATTGTTTGGAAAGTGATGGAAATTTTGCACGCGCATAATTTTGCAATAGATTATGCGGCCGAAAATGCGTATTGCGATATTACGCATAGAAGTATAGGCGAAAGGTGTTCAAGTATGTGGTTTGTTTAAAAAAGAGCGGGCTTTGCCCGCTTTTTTTTTCGTTGCTCCCGCTACGCGCTATCCAAGACAGTTTCTGTGCGGTGTGTTCGGTCGGCGCTTCGAGACTGTCGGTGCCGTTGGTTCGAGGCGCAGCGGCGGGGTATGTAGAGTGGTGTGGGCTATTTTTGGGTTAAGGAAAAAATAGAAATATTTTTTCTTTTTTTTTGTTTGTTTGTTTTTTTTGGAGAATTGAAATGGAAAAATTTACTTTCCCTGAAATGCACGCAAAAGTTGCTGAATTTTTGCGTAATCCACGTATCAACCAAGCGTTTAAAGTTGATACTAATGAAACCAATGTGCCGTTTGCATGGCATGTTTTCACTGCCGCGAAAAAATGCACTTTGGATAAATTGCAATTAAGTTGCGATTTTCCACAAATTCCGGATGGCCGTTTGGTTACCCTTGCTGGTGCATTACGTGCTCGCGCAGCTTTCAAATTGCCTGCGATTGAAAAAGAACACGTTGCAAATCATTTGCTTAAAGATAAAGTGAATGAAACATACGTGGCTCGCTTGACGCAAAACGAAGTGGACGCGTTGGTTCAATCGGGTCAATTACCCAATACGCGCCAAGCCACTTTCTACGCTGGCCAACAAATTGCACCGCGCATTCGTGGCGATATTCAATTCGAGATCGACCTTTTGAAAGATAAAGCCGATTTGGTTTATGAATACATTGTTGGTGATTACGCAGAAAACATCGTTCAAGCGCGTGCCATTGAAAATAAAGTGTGCCGCGTGGACGAAGTCACCAACAAACAAATCACGTCCTACGTGAAAACCTTGCAAACATGGGTTGGCAACGAACACGGCACTTTGACTCGCTTGTTCGACGCTTCCAATTCTGCTGTTGAAAAAGCCGAAATTTCGCCCTTGATTAAACAAGCAGAAACCATTTACGTGGGTTTGGGCGGTGACGTTGAAAAACTCAAAAAGAATAGCGCCACTCGCGCTTACAACATCAATAACCTTTTTGTTCCCCCCGAACAAGAAGTTTAATCAACCCTGCCCCCGAAAGGGGGCTTTTCTTTTGGAGAGCACTATGAAACTCTTTTCTACCATCGGTTCCAAAATTGACGGCGTTTTCAATTCCATCGGCGATATCAAAGACGCTTACATCTTCAACTATCGCGTTAAAGCTGAACAAGCTCGCCGCGAGGAACTCATCGCCAAAGCCGTCAAAGAAGCTGAATTTCAAGCCGAAGTTCAAAAACAACTCAAAATCAAAACGGAGGCTTAAATGTCACTCGTTTTCGTTGCACTCGGCTATTTCATAGCTGTGTCAAAAAAATTGCACGACAGCAACCTTTTTTGGCCTGTCGTGCTTATCTTCCTTTTCTGTGTCTTCGAATACGGCAATGGTAAACCATAAAAACCTACCAACCAGCCCCGAAAGGGGTTGGTTGGTTATAAAAAATTTTTTCCGCCCGCGCCGCACGAACGTAGCAGACCAAATACGCTGCGTCATCCTTCCTTGCGTGCCCTTGCTCTCAGGCCTACAAGGTAGGACAAGCAGCACAGGGCGGAAAAAATACACCAGCTCTCAGGCCTACCCCAGTAGGCCAAATGTCTTTTTCAACAAAGATTTTTACCACTCACGCTCGCCGGCGGGCTTCGCCCGCTCGGCTCGCTCGGTGTTCGAGTTCTTTGTTGTTTCTTTCTCTTAACCCTTTGATTTCACGGAGGAAATTATGTTCTCAATCATCCACGCTTCAATGGAACCCATCATCTATTCTTTTGTCATCACCTATGGCCTTTGCTCGATGGCAAAGAAAGTGCAAAGCAAACGCTATCTCGCCTTCATCATTGAAGTAGCCATCTTTGCGCTCATCTTCACGTTACACGGCCACAGTGTAACAGGCGGCTTCGCTAGCACCATTGCATCAGTCATCGCAGGTAACCTGATTGCAAATATGCTCGAACCTTCCTTCAAACGCTTCATCGCTAGCGTCAAAAAATTCTTCACAGCTCCGCTTCGTCTCATCGGTGTCGCTGCGTGAAGCGTAATGTGAAGCGGCACAAAGTGTCATCCATTGTTACGTAAGTCACACATTTCAAAATGCGAACTGTCGACAATGAAAACAGCTCGCATTTGAAATAATCCGAAAGGTAACACTTTTTAAAAAAAAGTGTTACCTATTCTAGACCAAACGTAGCAACGGATTCCGCCAAAAGGTAACAAGGTAACACTTTTTACGAACATTTTCTGAAATTTCGATGAGGGTACCTTGTGATTCTGTAGCTCAGATACAGCAGCAAAAGTGTTACCTAAAGTGGGGTCATAGACCGCTAAGCTATATGTATCAAGGGCTTGAGATGGTAACATTTATTAGACAAAAGTGTTACCTAGTGTTACCTCCCTTGGTACGTAAGGGTTTCAAGGTAACACATATTAGCAAGATAGTCTATTATGTGTTACCTTTTCAAAATGTCATTGTTGCGATTGTCAGTGGTTAAATGACAATTTGTAACTAGCTATTTTTGTAAGGGGGTTAAGATGAAGTTAGAAACTTTGAAGGAATCCATTGAGATGGTTTGGCGTTTTGCACATATATACGATGGTCACAAAGATTGGATATGTGACGGCAAGATTGGTTTATGTGCAGATTGTTATAAAGAAATCATGTTGCTACTATCTGATGACGAATATGAGGTAGTGAAGCAACTTTTCATAATAGAAGGAGTAAACGATGGCAACGAGAGCAATAGCTAGTGTCAAGAATTTGACGAGTGGTTGGTGGCCGCTGGATGAACGTCATCCACTGGTGCAAATGTATATGGCGCATTCGGTGTGCAGAGCATACGATCCAACCAAACGTATGAGTCTTGCTGCATATGACGCGCTGGTGAAGCATTGCACAGACCGGTTATATCGCAAAGCGCGGCAAGTGGCGTGTTCAACGCTGTTTAGCGATACGGCAAAATGCACGGAGAGTAAGAAGTGCATGGAATGCCGTAAGTATATAGCGGGCAAGATTGCGCACATGATGAAGCGTTATGTTGAGAGCATGGAGCGTGGAATGTGCCCTGTATGTGGTCAAAGAACGCATCCTGAGGGCAATGAATGCAGAAACAAGGGTTGCGTGCTTCACCATGTTAAAATGAAACAAATTTTCTAAACAAACCTAATTTTTTATGGAGGCAAGAAATGGGTAGACAAGTATATCGTCCGCCGAAGGACGACAAGTTTAAGCCGGGCGAAGGGTTCGTGGAGCTTGAGCACACGATGCGTGCATTGTCACGTAAACAAGAGGACGTGCTGCTCAAAAGGGCAACGCGAGAGGCGTTGGACAAAATGTGGCGGCGGAAGGGTATTGACTGCGGTAGCAGTAACGACAAGGCTAAACGCAGTATCCCTGTGAGCCGTGAAGTTAGGTATAAAT
>CAVJKK010000115.1:0-5352 GCA_963649855.1 Anaerovoracaceae bacterium | reverse complement strand
TCAAAAAGCCTGAGTGCTTCGTCTAAAGTGCCCGTCTGGAGCGTTGAACTCAACTGCTGCACAAAGCGGATTTCTTCCGGACTCTGCTGGCAGAAAACAGGCGGAATGCACGCTACCGCCATAAAGATTACTGCGGCAACGATAACTGCCGTCTTCCTTGAGAACATGGTTTTCATTTTTCCTCTCATTGAAAATATTGCCGTCATTGGCTAAACTTACAGTCAAATGTCTAAACATCCTTTCAGAAAAGCAATCGGCCTTACATTTCTTTACAGTTTTATTATTATCGGAATTTTCGTCCTTCAATTTAGAAACGAATCCGTCATTTTTAAAAATATCGGTTTACTCAGGATGAGTGTTTCCCAGACTCAGGGAGAAGACGGCAAACTTCTGCTCAAAAACTCCGTTTCCATCACTTTCCGGGGAATATCTTTTACCGCAGATGACGTACACCCGGCGCTCATTTTTACAGAAGATTCGCCTGAGGGCAAGGCACTTTCGCTCGTTTCGTGGGAACAACCGTCAGAACAGTGCTTCAAGTTCAACTTTACTGAAAACACTTCACTCGCTTTCTCTGTAAGCGATTCGACCGCCATGGCAAACCTTTCGGTTACGGCGCAGCTTCCTTCTGGGGCAAAGTCGCTTTCTCTATACTACAAGCCGGGTTCGGGATACTCGGTTACGGAGCAGAGTCAGAGCAAACAGCTTTTCAATTCCAAGAACAATTCCTACACGATGTCGGCAACTCAGATACAGGGAACGCAGATTATTCTCTCGCGCAATTCAAACGTTGCACTGTATTCGCGCTACGATCCTTCAAAGCGCTTTACGTTTGATTCCATCTCTCCTGATTCACAGACGGCAACTTCTGCCCTCTTTGATGCCAGCGTAAAGAAATACCGCACTTCCCTTTTAGAGCTTGCTTCTTCTGCAATGGCTGACACTTCAACGCTGACTGAGAGCATTGTTTCTGCATACGTTGCAGAGATGGCTTCCCTTTCGCGCTATCAGGAAGCACTTGCAGCCGTTCCGGAGTCTTTCAGAAACGGAACGAGAAGGACTTATTTCACTTCTCCTTATTTCAATTCGCTCGTATCGATGAACCAGAGCCTCGTAATGGCAAACGAAAATTACGGCTCGATGATTGCAAATGCGCTCGAACATTCTTCTGTTGACGTTTTTGCAGCAGGAAGTATTGACGCTTACATCTTACGCAATCAGCAGAATGAAAACGTAAAAAGGCTTCTTGAACTGCCTTCTTCCATGCCGGATTTCAGTCCGACGCTGGCACAGGCAACGGCAATCTTACAGATTTACATGCACTTAAAGGAAGCGGGCAACGAACTTTCTGCTTCGCTTGAACCGGCAATCAGGACTGTTCTTGATACGATTACGGATTCATGTTCGATTAACTCTGACGACCTGATTCTGCATGACAGGGAAACTGTTGCCTCTTTCGTACAGTCAGTTGAAACGGGAACTGCCCTCATTGCCTACGGAAAATACTTCTCCCTGCCTGAATACTGTGCGGGCGGTTACATGATAATCAACACGGCGTTTGCAAAAAATCCTTCAAACGACCTGCGCACTCTTGCAGAAGTTTACCCTGTTCTCGTAAACAACTCTGCTTACCCTCACTCGCTTTTAATCAGCAGCACTTCAGAACCTGTCTGGGCGTGGACATGTGCTTCAAACATCACGTACGAAGAAACGGCGGACAAAAAGGCAGCAACGATAACTGTTTCCTTTAAGCAGGGAGACAGTCACTACATAATCCTCAACGGAATCCGCCCGTTTGTTGAGATTGAGATTTACGGACTTTCTTTCCACACAGACCCGCGCTTTGAAACATATAATTCTTCAGGCTACGTCTACAACGAAAAAACGCATACGCTTTTCCTAAAATCAAGGCACAAAGTTTCAAACGAAAAGATAAGGCTTTTCTTCACAAGACAGGAACCAGAAGTGCAGCAACCGCCAACATCTGCTGAATCAGAATAACGTTTAGTCAAGTAGCGCCCATTAAAATTCTTAAAAAAATTTGATTTTTATGCGCAAAACTGAGTTTTTTATGGTATACTGTTTTTTGACTTTAAATATTTAAGGGGCTACCGTGAACAAGCACGACTTTCCAAAAATACACTTCTACGATCAGGATTTTGTAGATATTTACGATAAAACATGGACCTGGCTTTCAAATTTCTGGCTGGATACCAAACTGAACGATGACACGACCGACGGTTACTTTGTTTACCCTTTTGACAAAGACGGAAAACCTGTCATTGCACCTTCTGCTGATCCTAAAAATCCGAACAAACCGAAGTCTGCCGTTATCGATCAGTTTGAATCAATCTTTTCATCATTTTTCCTCGTTTATTCAAACAGAAACTTCAACGCAAATCAGAACATCGACTTCTTCTACAGCAAGCAGGAACCGAACGGCGCAATCCGCTGGAAGTATGACTTAAAGACGGGCGAACCTGTTTTTTCTCAGGACAATCCCGAAGGCGTGGGACTTCCGCTCTTTGCATGGGCAGAATTCAACCTTTTCCACAAGTCTGCAAATAAACGCCGTGTAAAGGACGTAATGCCGATTCTGCAGAAATACATGGAATGGGTTGACCAGACTTACAAACAGCCGAACGGACTTTACAGTGCTCCGGTTGCAGCAAGTACGATGTTCAATTCACCGCGCAAAGACAGTTACTACGCAGTAGACTTTAACGCTGCAATGGCAATCAACTGCGCTCACATGAGCGCACTCGGCGATATTCTCAACGACAAGGAAATCAGTTTCCAGTACAAGCGTGCATATTTTTCACTCAAGACGAGAATCAACTCGCTTATGTGGGACAATGCTTCAGGCTTTTACTACGATCTGGACAAAGACGAGCAGAAACTCACACAGAAGACAATCGCAGGTTTCTGGCCTCTCCTTGCGGAAATCCCGAATGCAGACCGCGCCGACGCTTTAATCGGGCATCTTTCAAATCCATGCACGTTCGGAACAGACCATCCGTTTCCGACGCTCAGCGCCGACAGCCCTGACTTTAACGAAAACGGTGAAGGCTTCCGCGGTTCTGTTTACCCTGCATTCAACTTCATGATTATAAAGGGTCTCGAAAAGTACCAGCGTTACGACCTTGCGCGCGAATGTGCAATCCGCCACCTGTACTTTATCCTCGAAGGTCTGCAGCCGGCAGACGGCAAGAAAGGCGACATGTACGAAGCATACAAACCGTGTAAAGAAGGCTTTGCCACGATGGCAGCGGACGAAGCGTTCCCGAAAAAGCGCTATCTGCACACGGTCGGACTTTCGACAATCGCACTCATGATAGAAAACGTCATCGGACTTTCAATCAGTCTTCCGCGCAAGACGGTTGACTGGATTATTCCGAACCTTGAAATCATGGGAATTGAAAAGCTTTCCCTCAAGCGAAACCTCATCACGATTCTGAGCAACAAGTCAGTACGCGGCTGGGAAATCCAGATGGAAAGCGAAAAACTCTATTACTTTACAATCAACATCTTAGGACAGAAGAAAAAGACCCTGCCGATTCCAAGCGGCAAGTGCTCAATGCTGATAGACAAACTGTAAGGGAAATAAAAGCAAAAGAAAGTGAAACTGTCTTAAAAAATATAAAACACGGTAGCTGAGTCTGCCGTGTTTTTTTTGAATAAACAACAATTGTCGGGGTTTATTTTTATAAGAAAAACATCAAATAGCCGTAGCCGGGGTTCTGACCACGAACTACGGCTTGAAACTACGCCACGGACGGCGTAAGAACTCTGTTGACTGCAAGAAACGCAAGTTTCTTGGCACGACACGAGGTCGTACAGGTTCTCGGCGAGAGGCTATTTGATATGTGTATTTTATCAAACCCCCGCATTTATGCAATTTAATCATTCTTCTGCTTAAACTGCGGGTCGATTGCGCTCAGATTGTTTACCATCAGAATCGGCTGCCGGGTTGCGTCGAGGGCATCGCGCCACAGTGCGCCTTCAGGGTCAACAAAGTTGCGCTTCAGCGTAACCATCTTAATCGGAAGATGAACGTATTTATTGTTTACAAGTCCTACAACCATCTTTGTCTTGCCTGCCATTGCAGCGTGTGCAGCGTAACTTCCAAGGCGTTCGCAGTAGATTGAATCATTCGCAGTCGTAACGGAAGAACGGATCTGATAGCTCGGGTCAACGTACTTCAGGTTGATGTGGATATTCTTAGCCTTAAAATATTCCGTGATTTTGTCGCGCAGATAAAGCCCTATGTCTGCAAGTTTCTTGTTTCCGCTGGCGTCGGTTTCGTTCGTAGTTGCAAGCAGATTCTGTCCTGCCCCTTCTGCAACGACGATTACGCAGTGATGGCGTTCGAGGATTCTCTTTTCAAGATGCTCTAAAAATCCGTTCGGTCCGTTCAGTTCAAAAGGAACTTCCGGGATAAGACAGAAGTTTGTTTCGTGACTTGCGATTGCCGTAGCCGTTGCAATAAAGCCGGATTCGCGTCCCATCAGCTTTACGAGTCCGATTCCGTTTATCTGGCTGAAAGCTTCCATATGGATTGAAGTGACCGCTTCCGTTGCGCGCTGAACGGCAGTTTCAAAACCAAAGGAACGGTCGATGAACAGAAGGTCGTTGTCAACGGTTTTAGGAATACCGATGACGCTCACCTTTAAGCCACGGCGTTCAATTTCGTTTGCAATATCAAGTGCGCCGCGCTGTGTTCCGTCGCCACCGATGATAAAGAGCATGTTGATATTCAGTGATTCAACGGCGTCAACGATGTCGCTCGTACGGTTTCCGCCGCCGCGGCTCGTTCCTAAGAAAGAACCGCCGATTTTATGAATGTCGTCTACGTTTTCAGGGGTAAGGTCAATCGTATCAAAACCGCTTTCCGGGAAGAAGCCCTTAAAGCCGAACCTGAATCCGCGGATTTTCTTTACGCCGTAACGATAATAAAGGCAGCGTACAACCGCGCGGATAACGTCGTTCAGCCCCGGGCAGAGACCACCGCAGGTACAGATTCCGGCGTTCACATGCGCAGGATTAAAATAAATGTATTCACGGGGACCTGCCTTCTGCATGAGGTTGTCAGTTCCCAGCCCGTCTTTTTTCTCTGAATCTTCAAAAACATTCACCGAATAACGCACATAAGAACTGTCTTTTACGTAGTTTGCGCGAAACTCACCGTGCTTTGTGGAAAGGTCAATCGGTGAATGAACCTTGCAAGGTCCTAACTGTTCAATTGAAAAATCTAATTCCTGCGACATAAAATCCCCCAGCTTTTTGTTACGAAAATCTTATTGTTTTTAACTTTTTTTTTCAAATAAAAGTCCATTTATCAATATGCTGGCT
>CAVJKK010000114.1:0-5370 GCA_963649855.1 Anaerovoracaceae bacterium | reverse complement strand
CCAGAAAAAGCGTGATTGCTACCGGGTGGGTGTCAAAAATTGCCTCTGCGCCGTAATTCAGGTAAAAGTACGGCTTGATGTTCTCGTGCTGGTTTATGATGAACGGTGCGAACGAAAAATAATAGTTCTGGCGGATTGATCTTGTAATCCTGGAATTGTATTCGAGCCCGGCGGAAAATGCGCTGAACTTAAACGTGTCGTTCTTTGCGGTTGAAAAACTTTCTGCGTAGGAATAATTGAAAAACGAATATCCAAGAAACGGTATGAAACTTCCGCGGTAGATTCTGAATGACGGCATGAGGAAATGTGCGTCAACTTCGATGCAGCGTAAAAGTTCGTTCAACGGCTGATTTGAATGATTGAAATTCGGTGACTCTGTCCACAGAATGAATTTCTGTCTTGTAAGTCCGAGGTTCATCTGTGCCTTTACGACGGGCATTTTGTCCAGATACGCGTGAAAAAGTATTCCGTAGAAAAACAGCGCTTCCCGCGAATGTGATGCGGAAGTTCCTTCCTTTGACATGAGCAGATTGTTCAGGTTCTGGAAGCCCTTTGTCGTTTCAAACGTCCAGTCGATTCCGTTGACCGGCGAAACGTGGGTAACTGCGCCGGAAAATGCGGAAAAGAGGAAAAGGCACGAGAAAACAAAAATCAATGCAGTTTTTTTGTAAAAGTTGATTTCCTTCATTAAAAATGCCTTTCACTCCTAAAAGTGAAGGTATTGTAACGAATTATCAGATTTTTTACAAAATGCGTAAGCGATTGGAAGGGCGCGGAAGGCGTTGTTTTGCGTATGCAAAACAATGAAGCGGAAGCGGAACCCTGGAAAGCGCGACGGCGCAACGCGCCGATACGCCCATAAAAAATTACGCTAGAGTGTACGTTTCGCCGTATTTGACTATCTGAACGTTTTTGTAGCCGTTGTTTTTCAGATATTCCTGCAGATACGCCTGCGCGTCTTTTTCACCGTGGACGAGGAAGATTTTCTTGAGGCGGCGCGTGTCTATCTGGTTGAGCCACTTGAGCGTTTCTTCGTAGTCTGCGTGTGCGGAAAAGGCGTTGATTGTCTCTACGTGCGCGTTCACCTGATACCAGTTGTCCATGATTTTTACTTCTTTTTCTCCGTCGCGGATTCTACGACCAAGCGTGTTTTCTGCCATGTAGCCGACGATCAGAATCGTGTTCTTCGGATTTGAAATTCCGTTGGCAAGATGATGCGTGATTCTTCCGGCTTCGCACATTCCGTCTGCGGAAATGATTACCATCGGTCCCTGTTTCTGGTTCAGTGCCTTTGATTCGTCTACGCTGGTGATGAAACTTAGCTGGTCAAAGCCGAACGGATTTTTGTGGCGGTCGAGGAAGGCTTCTTCTATTTCCTGGCTGTAACATTCCGGGTGAACCTGAAAAATGCTCGTCGCGTTTACTGCCATCGGGGAATCAACGTAAATCGGGATTGACGGGATTTTGCGCTGGTCAACTAAGACGTGCAGATAATAGACGATTTCCTGCGTGCGTTCGATTGCAAATGACGGAATGATGACTTTTCCCTTGCGGTCGATTGCCCGGCGGATTACCTTTCGGAGTTCTTCGAGGGCGATTTCTGCGCCTTCGTGCTTGCGGTTGCCGTAAGTGCTTTCGAGGAAGATGTAGTCAGGAGCGGGAACTTTCGTGCTCGGGTCGCGGATGATTGGTTTTGTGCAGCGGCCTAAGTCGCCGGTGTATAAAATGCGAAGTTCGTCTTTGCCGTCGTTCTTGGATTCTGTTGAAGCTGCGTTTTCCGTCTGGGAAGAATATTTGCCCGAGCGTTTTTCTGCGATTGAAGTCTTCCAGCCGAAAAGTTTGTTCCAGATGTTGATCTTGTTTTCTGTGAATGATTTTTTTGAACTGCCCTTCTGTCCTTTGATTGTGACATAAGCGAAGGCTGAACCTAAGATGTGGCCTGCGTCGAAGAATTCGAGCTGAACGTCCGGTGCGATGTACATGCGGCGGTTATAGCCGAGAGTTACAATCTGATTTTCTGCCTTGACGCAGTCTTTTTCCGTGAAGAGCGGCTGCCAGTTGAACTTTTCACCTTTTTTCTGTGCCTGCTTGCGCAGATATTCGGCGTCGCGTGCCTGGATTCTTGCGCTGTCCATCATGACGAGGTCGGCAAGGTCGCGGGTAGCAGGCGTTGCGTAGATGTTGCCGTCGTAGCCTTTTTTTGCGAGCATCGGCAGAAGTCCGCAGTGGTCGTAATGCGCGTGCGTCAGAATTACTGTTTCGATTTTATCGACTGGAATTTCAAAATTGCGGTTTTTGGCATCTGCAACGGCACGTTTGCCCTGAAATGCTCCGCAGTCAATCATGAAAGCACGACCGTCAACTTCAAAAATGTGTTTTGAACCGGTTACTTCTTCTGCTGCACCAAGTGAATAACAAATAACTGACATAAAATAACCTCGCTTTGTTTAATTTTAAGGCGGGCAGGAAATTTTCTCAAGAAAATTGTTTAAGTTATATTGAATAACTTCAAATAGCCTTTCGCCACAAGCAATATTTTATATAAAAAACTTATAAAAAATAGTTTTTTGGATATTATGCGGTTCTCTTAATTGATATAATCGTCTAGAAAACAGGTGAAATGACGGATTTTGAGAATATTCTGTAAATTGTAACAAAAGGCGCAGGGAAGAGCCGGCACACACTGAACATGCATACCTGCATCTTCAGTGTGATGACGGAACTGACCGGAAGCCTTTTGTTACAGTGAACTACAAAAATTCTGTATTTTTATCTTTTCAGAGGTTTTTATGAAAAAGATTTATAAAATTTGTGCAGTTCTGGCTATTTTTGCCGGTTTCGCTTTCAGTGCTTCTGCTGTTGAAATTTCCGCAAATGACAGGTCAATCGGCTGGGCAAGTTACGCCGGAAAAAAAGACCTTGCGGGCGGCGCAGTCGTTCCTCCGAGTGCAAATGGCGCGAACGGCGGGGAAGGTGCTTCCGTTGTCCTGACGGTTTCTACAAGACAGGAACTTCTTTCTGCCTTAAAACAGGGTGAACGCCGTATTATCTACGTCAAGGGAATTATCGACATGACGGACACCGGCAAGGGTTCTCTTCTGCCGGAAACTGTGAACGGTTCAACTGCCGGACTCGACGGACTTTTGAAAGAAAAAACTGCAAAATCGGCTCTGCCGGTGAACAGCTACAAAGAATGGAAAGAAAAATACGCTGCAAGTTTTGACTATTCTGAAAACCAGAGCGGAAAAGTTGCCGACCTTCGCAACGAACTGAACAACTACTGGCGCGAACTCGTATTCCTCCGCCTGCAGCCGAACACAACTCTGATCGGGCTTGATGAAAATTCCGGAATTACGGGCGGAAGCATCAGCATTAAGAACGTGCAGAACGTAATCGTGCGCAACCTGAGAATTACGAACTGTTACAATCCGTTCCCGAAGGTTGAAGACAATGACGGGCTGAACGCTGATTTTGATGCAATTTCAATTCAGGGCTCAAAATATGTGTGGATTGACCACTGTACGATTGCTTCTAAATTTTCTCATAAAGAAATTGAATCTGACAAATACCTTACAAAAGACGGAACGAGCGTAAAATGGCAGGTTTACGACGGACTCTGCGACATTACGAACACCTGCGACTTTGTAACTGTAAGCTGGTGCAAATTCTATAATCACGACAAGACAATGCTGATTGGAAACAGCGACAAAAAGGTGGAAGACCGCCTGCATCAGACGGTTACCTTGAGCCACAACTGGTATGACAAATGTACGCAGCGTCTGCCGATGGTTCGTTTTGCAACGATTCACATTCTGAACAACCTTTACACAAACACGGAAAGCCGCGGAATTGACCGCCGCAACGAGTGTCGCATTTACAGCGAGGCAAATTCTTTTGGCGACAAAGACAAGTCTGTAACGAGCAACACTTTCGGTTCGATGTTTGATGCGGGAAGCAAAAACATCAAGAGCGAAAATCTTTCAAAGCAGGCTGAATGGAATCCTTCAGATTACTATTCTTACACTGCCGACAAGGCTGACGACGTTGAAGCACTTGTAAAGAATGGTGCCGGCAACGGAAAAGTAACCGTAAAAAAATAGCCCCGATTGTAAGGGTGCGCGCAGCGCAAACAGCCGCATTGCGGCTGGTCGGAGGCGAAAGCCGTAGCCCTGAAAAGCGGGAATCAGCTCCAAAAAAGTAAACAGAAAATGAATAACCGTGTATAATGCTGGTTATGGAAAGAAAATCAAATAACATAATCAGGGTGCTGGCAGGTTTTGCCGGTGCAATCATTGTTCTGACGGGTGTTTTTAATCTGTGCATTTACGAAGGCTTTTTTAAAGCGAATTTCGGGCGTGCAACGAAAGAACGCACAGTTGAACATGAACGCGAGTTTTTTGCTTCTGACGAAAATTACAGCCGCCACCTTGCGGACGTAGAAAAAATTGAATCTCTGGAACTGCCTTTAATTGAAATGACCAGCTATGACGGTCTGAAGTTAAAGGCAATTTTGTGGGAAGCGGAAAAAGCTGACTGCAGGGGTTCAATCCTTCTGATGCACGGTTTTCATTCTGCGCCTTTGCGGGAATTTGCAACGCTTGCGCTGTTCTATCACGAACTGGGGCTGAACGTTGTTATGCCGTATCAGCGGGCGCATGGCCTGAGCGAAGGAAAATACCTCACCTTTGGAATTAAAGAACGATACGACTGCCATGACTGGATTGTAAAAATCAACAGCCTTTACGGCGAAGATTCTCCTGTTTTTGTGAGCGGAATCAGCATGGGCGGCGCGACCGTAACGATGAGCGCGGGATTAGAACTTCCGCCGAACGTGCGCGGAATCATTGCGGACTGTGGATTTACAGCGCCGTACGAAATCATACGCTGGACTGCGGTGAATGCAAAGCACATCTGGCCCGGAGTTGCGGACATAATGATAACTTCGCTTGAATGGTACTGCGAGCATTTTGCGGGCTTCAGTTTAAAAGAATATTCAACCTACAAGGCGATGAACAGCACGAACCTGCCGTTTCTTTTTATTACGGGAACAAAGGACGAAACCGTTCCGTGCGAAATGACGATGTCAAGTTTCATGCTTTACAAACAGCGTTGCCCGGACAAAACAAAAATCGTATTTTTTGAAGACGGTCCGCATGCAATATCCTACCTGATGGATGAAGCAAAATACAAAAAAGAAGTAAAAAATTTCATAGAAAAATATTTATAGGTTGAATGTCGAGTTTTTTAATGCTGTGTAAATTGGCGGAAAAAGGCGCAGGGAGAATGTTAATAAAATTGTTTGTTGTTAAGAAAAATGTCAAATAGCTGTAGCCAAAGTTCTGACACAGACGCGTCTTGAGCTTTGCTCAA
>CAVJKK010000113.1:0-5376 GCA_963649855.1 Anaerovoracaceae bacterium | reverse complement strand
ATTTCCACAAATCCACAGTGCCTACTATTTGTTTTTAAATACTATTTGATATCTATTTGAATTCATAGTAGATATTTGAAAAGTGTAGCAAAGAAGAAGTGAAACTGTAACATCAGAAAAACGAAAAATCGCGATAAATCTATACAGAGTAAGAAAATAGACTGATGTGAGGAAAGTGTAGCAAAAAGAAAAGATTTCCACAGAATGTTGTGGATAAGTGTATTGAAAGTGTAGCAAACTTTAAAAATCAGAGTTTACAGCGGTTTTCTTATGATTTTTTCCTTCGTTTGAAAAGTGTTGCAAAGTGAAAATGCAGACTGTAAGAAAAGTGTAACAATAAAAATCCACAATCTGCCTGAAGAAGGGGAGTGTAGATTTTATTATTTATGGAAGAAAGTGACTTTTGTTGTAAAACTGTAACAAAACCGGGACTAAATGATTTCCAGCATGCAGGATTTAGTGAAGGAAAAGTGTAGCAAACTTACGGGCGAGAACGTTGAAAAAATGTTACAAACTTTTTCCTTAAATCTTTTTTTCAAGAAGGACGAGGTTAATGCCCGGAATGCCGTTAAAATCGCATGGAACGATTCCGGCTTCTGAAAAGCCGAGTTTTTTGTAAAAACGGCGGGCAGCTTCGTTTTTTGCATTTGTGTCAATTCTTAAATAATGGCAGCCGTTTTCTAAAGCGTATTCTTCGTAGAAACGGACAATTTCCTTTCCGATTCCCCTGCCTTTCTGGGCAGGATCAACGACGAGCGTATGCATCACCATGACTTCGCTGTCCTGTGCGTCAAACTGCCATTTTGCGTCTTTGTATGAATCAACCTGAATCTGATTGAAAATTACCGTGCAGATAACTTTGCCGTCTTCTTCTGCAACAAAGAGGTCATTGCGGGCGAGTGCGTTTCTGATCGTGTCAGCTTCTGGATATACTCCGCGAATCCAGCCGATTACAGCGCGGCCGTTTTCTTCTTCCGTGTGGATTGCGTCATAAATCCTTAAAATTGCTTCAAAATCTTTTTCCGTTGCTTTTCTGACCGTCAAATTCATGGGGAGAAGATTATACCGTTATGCAGCCTTTTTCAATCAGTGTGAGCATTGCCTGTGCAATCTGCGGGTCAAACTGAGAGCCTTTTCCTTTTTCGAGTTCTGCAACGATGACGCTTTTCGGAAGGTGAGGGCGGTACGCGCGGTCTGTTGCCATTGCGTCAAAAGAATCTGCAACGCAGACTATGCGGGCTTCAAGAGGAATGTCTTTTCCAGCAAGCCCCGACATATAGCCTTTGCCGTCGTAGCGTTCGTGATGGTACAAAACGCCTTCTTTTAAGTGCTCGATTCCGTTGAAGTCGCGGAGGACTTCTGCGCCGTAAACCGTGTGTTTTTTCATCTCTGCAAATTCTTCATCGTTGAGGCGGGCAGGCTTGCAGAGAATTGAAGTCGGAATGAGGACTTTTCCGATGTCGTGAAGAAGCCCTATGCTGTAAATGTTTTTCTGGAATTTTTCGCTGTAGCCGAGGGAGGCAGCTAGCATTTTTGAATATTTCGCGACGTTTGACGAATGCATTTTTGTATATGAATCGCGCGTATCGATAAAACTTGCGCACAGTTTGAGGACGTCAGAAAGCTGTTTGTCCGACTGTTTCTGCTGTTTGGAAAGAATTATGTAGTTGATTACCGTAAAAATGAAAAGCAGGAGTCCGGCAATCGTAACAACCATAAAGACCAGAAAAGGGCGGCTGTGCAGGAATGATTTTTCAAGGATTGTGGTGAATTCAAAATTGCAGTCTTTTAAAATTTCGTCGCTGTAGAGGACAAAGCCGATTTTTGCAAAGCCGTAGGCATTGATTTCATCGTTGAACGCTTCTTTTGAAGGCGTGACGGTGATTTCCTGGTCGCGCTTTACGTAAAAACCGTTCCAGCTGCTGTCGATTCTTGAACCTTCCGGGAGTGAAAATTTCAATACCCATTCCTTGAGCTTGCAGTCTTCCGTGTTGTTCCTGATATAGATGTCGTACTGTGAACCCCAGATGTTGCCTTCATTCTGATACCAGCAGTTTAAAAGTCCGTCGCTTCTGAGCGGAACTTTCATTTCGATTGTGCAGGCTTCCTGTTTTAAAGGAGTTTCCAGGCTGGAAGGCTGATTTTCCATTTTGACTATAACATTCTGCTTAAAGGAATGAGTTTTCTTGTTTTCAACGCTGATGAGGATTCCAGAAACGGCAAGACCACACACACCCACAATCGTAATCAGGATTGCACACAAAATGCCTTTTTTCTGTAAAAAGAAATCAACAAATCTTTTATCTTCCATAATTCTGACCTCTGCTTTATCTGTTCATTATAATTCAGAAAAATGAAAAAACAAAATTATTTACCTTAACATCAAATTTTTATAATAAATTCAAATAGCCTCTCGCCGAAAACCTGCCACGAGCCGCATGGTTGAGACAAGCTCAAGATGCGTCTGTGTCAGAACTTCGGCTACGGCTATTTGACATTAAAAACTCGAAGTCAGGGTTAATTAAAAGATTCTGGCGTAAACTGTGCTTAATAAAACTTTATTTCTGGAGAAGTTCCTTTATGTAGAGCGCAATCTGAAGGAGGCACCGCGTGTCGCCGTCGGAAAGGTCTATGTTAAGGACGTCCTGAATGCGCTGGAGGCGGTAGAGAACCGTGTTTCGGTGAGTGTTGTTCTGTTCTGCCACCGAATGAATGTTTCCTCCGAGTTTTAAATAAAGCTTGAGAGTTTTGAGGTAGTCTTCGCGCTTGCCTGTTTCAAGACCTTCCATTTTGCCGAGAGTGTCCGTGTACATCTGCTCGAGGAGTTTTTTGTTTTTTACTTCGAGCAGGATTTTGTAGATTCCGAGGTCGTCGTATTTTAAAAGCGTGTCAGAAATCGTGCCGGATTTCCTTGAAAGATCCATCGTAATTTCTGCGTGCGTGTACGCTTCCTGCAGGTCATTGACGCTTGTGCAGCTTTCAGAAAGTGCGATTTTCATATCTTTGAAAAATTTATCAGTTCGCGTCGTGCGGAAAAGTTCATCTGCAAAAAGAGGCCCTTCATCCTTGATTATGTAGATTACCTTGTGGTTGTGGATAAAGCAGCAGTAGTCAGTCTGGTTGAAGCGGATTTTCGGGTTGAGCGAAAACTGAATGTAGCGCTTTGCCTGTTCCATGTCGCTGTTGAAAAGCGATTCCTTGAATTCGAGAAGGGTGACTGAAAACTTTTTCGCGTTGTAAAAGACTGTATTTTCGATCTGTTTCGGGTCGAAGTTTTCTTTTTCAAAAATTGCACGATAGAAGAATTTTTCAACGTTGTGGCTGTTCTGGCTGTCGGCGGAAATCATGTTGCCGAGATCCTGCATCAAATCTACAGTGTGGATTTCCCATGGCATCGTAAAAAGGGGAAAACTGATTTTGTCACAGTATTCCTTCACCGCCTGCGGAATTGTGAGGATGTATTTGCCCGTGTTGACGATGAGCCCGGAAGCGTTGTGAGAAGCAAACTGGTCTACGAATTCCTTTAGAAAAGCGCAGAGGTTTTCCGTTTCGTCTATGCCTTCATTTTCTGAGCGGCGTTTTAAGAGAAGTCCGGTTGTTATGGCAAGTTCACCGCCGCGGATAAATTCTGCAGAGTAGGGGTCTTCCGTGTAGTAAATCCAGCTGACAGTCTGCTGAAGACCTGTCCTTCCTGCAACGAGCTTTAACTTGAAAGGAGTCTCTGAAAAATTCAGAAGCGTGTTCACCGTGAGAGCCATAGCCTTGCCTCCGGAAAGAAAACTAGTGTGTTTTATAAAAAAATACAAGATATAACACGATTCTGCTTTTGCGCAGTTCTGCCAGTGGAAATCTGCACAAAAAAATAAAAAATGTTTGTGAAATGTGCCAGCGTTCACGCAGGTTCTAAGTGCTATTGTTTGGCTGTCGATTGAAATTTACGGGCTTTTGAAAAAGCCACTGGAGGAAAATATGGACGCAAAAGAAATTGCAAAAATGCAGACGGAAAACGTACTTCTCGGCTGGAGCAAACAGGGCGGATTGAATCCGATCGTCGTTGACCACGCTGAAGGAATCTACATTTATGACACTGACGGCAAACGTTACGCTGATATGTCTTCTGAACAGGTAAACGTAAACGCAGGTTATGCCAACAAAGAAATGACGGAAGCAATCAAGGCACAGCTCGACAAATTTGCCTATGTTCAGGGCTCGTGGGGTGCTGAATCCCGCGCAAAACTTGCAAAGTCAATCATTGACCGCCTGCCGGACTGCTTTGGAAAAGTTTTCTTTACAAACGGCGGTGCTGATGCAAACGAAAACGCAATCAAAATTGCGCGCATGTTCACAGGGCGTTTCAAGGTAATGAGCCAGTACCGTTCATATCACGGTTCAACATTCGGTGCCGGAAACCTTACGGGCGAACCGCGCCACTTTGCACTCGAACCTGCAATTCCGGGCTTCATTCACTTCCGCGGACCATATTCCTACCAGGAAAAACTTCATTTTGAATCAGAAGATGAAGAATGTGCATACTATGTAGACAAACTCCGTGAGCAGGTAATTTTTGAAGGCGGCGACAGGGTTGCAGCAATCATTCTCGAAACGGTAGTCGGCTCAAACGGAATCATCATCTATCCGAAGAATTACCTCAAAGGTGTCCGCAAAATCTGCGACGAATTCGGAATCATGATGATTTGTGACGAAGTAATGGCAGGCTGGTACAGAACGGGCAAAATGTTCGCCTACATGAACTTCGACGTAACTCCGGACATCATCACATTTGCAAAGGGCGTAAACTCAGGTTACATTCCACTCGGCGGCTGCATCGTAAAGAACGAAATTGCACACTTCTTTGATGACAAATATCTTTCATGCGGACTTACGTATTCAGGACATCCTCTGGCTTGTGCGGCAGGCGTTGCGTGCCAGGAATTCTACATCAGGAACAACATTGAAGCACACGTTCAGAAAACCGGAAAGCATCTTGGCGAAAAACTTGAAGAACTCAAGGCAAAACATAAGTGCATCGGCGACGTACGCTACATCGGGCTTTTCTCTGGAATTGAACTCGTAAAGGACCGCACCACACGCGAACCGCTCGTTCCATGGGGACAAGACCCGAAAGGAATCATGGGCGCAATCATAAAAGAACTCAAGAGCCGCGGCTTCTTCACATATTCGCACGAAAACGTAATCATCGTAGCCCCACCGCTCATCATCACGGAAGCGCAGATAGACGAAGAACTCAAAAAAATGGACGAAGTCTTAAGCATCGTAGACGAAAAGTATTTATAATGGACTTGAATATCGGGTTTTTGAAATTAGCCGTCTATGGTAATTCAAAAACTCGAAGTTCGGGCTACATCAGGAGGAGAA
>CAVJKK010000112.1:0-5396 GCA_963649855.1 Anaerovoracaceae bacterium | reverse complement strand
GAGCATCTTCGGAAAATTTAATCACTTCATCCAAAGGCGAATCCACCGATGAAGCATATTTTTTCTTTAAATTGTAAATCAAAGTCTGGCGTTCCTGGACAAAAGCGAGCCGTTCCGGATCGAAAATGAGGGAATTCTTATAGGCAGAATACTCGTTTGCAATGTCCGAAAGTTCATAGAACGTACTTTCAAGCCGGGTATCGAGGTTTTCAAGTTTTTTATCGAGGGTTACGGCGTGCTGCGTTGTTGAGCGGATTTTTTTCAGGAGCGGCACTGCACCTTCACCATTTTCCGCGCCTTCAAGCGTCTGGCAGATTGAATCGACATCCTCAAAAAGTTTTTCAAACGAAGAAAGTTTTTTTTCTTCCTCGTCCAGTTCAACGTCTTCGTTTTTTTTCAGTTTTGCTTCTTCAATTTCTTTTACGGCAAAAGTGAGGACTTCAATTTTCTGTTCGCGGGTTTTGTCGTCAGAAAGAAGTTCCGAAAGCTGCCGGCGTTTTTCAACCAGATTTGAATAGATTGAAGTAAAATTTTCAACTTTTTCGTTAAGACCAGCAAAAGAATCGAGGAATTTGCGATGTTCACTGACGCGCATCAAAGACTGATGTTCATGCTGCCCGTGAATGTCGACAAGAAAATTACAAAACGATGCCAGATCCGCACGGGTTACGGGAGTATCCCCGATCCACGCTGCGGATTTTCCGTTATCACGCACTGCACGGCGAATCAAAACACGGTCGTCCTCACATTCAATTCCATGAACGTAAAGCCATTCTGCCGGAGTTTTTATGTCATCTTCCCGGATTTTTGAAGCATCAACCGGAAGGGAAAGTCCTTTTAAATAAAATGTTCCGCTCACCTGCGCCATCTGACAGCCGGAACGAATCTGTTCAACATCGCCTTTTCCGCCAAGCAGAAAAGTGAGTGCACCAATCAGAAGCGATTTTCCTGCACCGGTTTCTCCAGAAAGGACGGTAAAACCACCTTTAAAATCCAGCGAAGCACTGTCAATGAGGGCAAAATTCTTAATACGCAAATCCTCAAGCATTAGGTCCTCCTGACCAGTTCAATTTCTGGCGCAAAGATTTATAAAATTTTTCCTGAGTACAGCCGACAAGCAGAGCCTTTCGTTCAGCCTGCCGGATTTTTATTACGTCGCCGACATGCAGATCTATGGGAATCTGACCGTCAACAGTTATGATTACGTCAGTTACGCGGCTCGGTAAAATCTCTATGGAAAGTTCATTTTCAGGGCTTAGAACCAGAGGTCTGCTCGAAAGACTGAACGGATTTATCAGGGTAAGACACATTACGTCAACGTAAGGGTCAATAATCGGTCCACCGGCACTCGCAGAATAAGCGGTTGAACCGGTAGAAGTGGCAAGAATGATTCCGTCAGCGACAAAGCAGCCGAGTTCAGTTTTGCCATAGTCAACCTTAAAATTTATCGTGTGGGCAGAATTTTTTGCGCTGATTACAGTATCGTTCAGGCTTATCGCAGAAAATCTTTTAGTTCCTCCGCGGATTATTTCAGTTTTTAACATTCCGCGCTGAACGATAACAGAAGTCCCGTTCAAAAATTCTTCAATCTGCGTTTTCCATTCGTTTTTCTGCACGGAAGCAATAAAACCAAAAGTTCCGAAGTTGACGGGAATAATCGGAATTCCCTCAGGTGCACAGCCACGGGCAGCAAACAAAACAGTTCCGTCTCCGCCAAGGGTGATGACAAAATCAAACCCGCTGAACGGATACTGCTCAGAAAATCCGCTGAAAAGGAAAATTTCAGAATGAATTCCCCTGTCCGCAAGATAATCCTTGATTTCTGCGCCCATCTTTTTGGATTCTTCTTTGTAAGTATTGACGATAATTAAGCACCTGACCATACAACTCTCTTTTTACGGTAAAGTTCCCAGAACTTTTGCAATTTTTGAAGCCGACTCAGAACCGAGCCGCGGATATAGAGGAAATAAGACAGTCCTCAAATTGAGTGATTTTGCAGCTTTCAGCTCCTGTGCCTGCAGGTCTTCAAGATGAGCAATAATGCTGTCAGAATACGCCGGTTGAATTTCAATTTCCTTACGCGACGCATACTGCTTTACGTCTTTTACGCTTCCATTGAGCACGACAGGGAAAGACCAGACAGTTGAACCTTCATCAGCTTCGCGGACAAAAGTCCTGTTTCTTCCGCTCATCAGGGCACGCTGGAAAACAGCAAAAAGAGTCTTGCGCGCCTGTTCGTTTCTGCTGAATTCTTTCAGCTGAACAAGTGCAAGGGCACTGTTTATGTCCGGCAGAATGTCTGTCTTTACGGCAAGGTCTGTGTATTTTTTTAAGACAATCCAGTCACGGCGCAACGGAGCCATTAAAACTGCACCGCCGCCACCGGTAATTGAATCGAATTCCTCAAGTCCGAGAATCGTAAAGACACCGAAAGAACCGGCACGTCTGTTCTGCTTTTTAAGAGTCTGATTTTCACCTGCGTCTGCATCCGGCTCATCCTTTTCCGGCAAAACGGCTCCGACAGAATGAGAAATATCTTCAATTACAGGAATTCCGAGTGCAACGATTTCTTCAATTTGAGACAAAATTCCCATCGTTTCATGCAAAATCAAAAGCCGTCCGCCGGCAGAGATCCCATTCTGCACGATTTCTGCGCTCAAAACACCGGTCTGTTCATCAACATCGAGGACAAGAGGCTTAAATCCCAGTTTTTCAACCGCATCATACTGCCAGAACGGAGCAAGTGCGCTCAGCATAATCTGGGTTCCGGCAGGCAAATCAAGTGCTTTCAAGGCATAAGAAAGGGCAATTGCAGGACTTCTGAAGGCAACCGCACCGTCACAGCCCGTAAATTCTTTCAAAGTCTGGATAAATCTTGCATTTAATTCACCGGGTCCGGTTTTTTCGTCAACCATACAGGTTAAAACTGCGTCCATTTCTTTTCTGCGGATTGTAGAACTGAAAGTCTGAATCATTTTTTATATAAACCTTTTTTATGATAAAAATGACCTCCGGTCACCACCGGAAGTCAGGAAAAACATTCCGAAAAATTGAAAAGCTTATTCAGCATCAAAAATTTTCTGAAGTTCTTTCGGATTAAAGAGTTTACGGATATTCAGCATGATGAGGTAATGCTCGTCCTGACGAATAACTCCCTGAATGTACTCTGTTCCGATTCCACTGATCATCTGCGGAGGAGCTTTTATTTCCCCGATATCAACAGTAACGACGCGTGCAATTTTATCGATGATGATTCCGATTTTGTTGTTATCGATATTCAGGATGATAAATCCGCCGTCTTCTTCTTCAAGCCCCTCAGTTTCAAGTTTTTTAATCTGAAAACGCTTGTGAAGGTTCATTACCGGAATAATTTCACTTCGGAGATTAAAAATTCCTTCAACATAGTACGGAGCATTCGGAATTTGACGTACTTCGCAAACTTTTACGATTTCTTTTACGTCCATTATGTCTACGCCATAAAGTTCTTCACCAAGCTGAAAAGTTACAAGCTGAATCTGTGTTCCTTCTGCCATATTTTAACCTCGTCTGTCTCGTAAACTCTCTCTCAAATATCAGGCTCACACGCCAAGGAGCTTGCGTGCTTCAATATAATCTGCAATTCCCTGTGCGACTTTTTTTGCCTCGCGCATTGCAAGAACTACTGTTGCAGGTTTATGAACAATGTCACCGCCGGCAAACACACCGTTTTTAGTCGTCATGCCGTAAGGAGCCTGTTTTGTAATTACATAGCCCGATTCGTCAACTTCAATTCCCGTAGTAGACGAAATAATTCCGGCTGCAGGTTTTGAACCGACTGCAATCAGAATTTTGTCTGCCGGAACGATCTTTTCGCCCTCAGGAGTCGAAACTTTAAGACCGCAGGCTTTTCCGTTTTCTGCAACGATTTCGAGCGGAGTGTGCTCCCATTTGAACTCAACACCGTCTTTTACTGCACCGTCGTATTCTGCACGGGCAGCCTTCATAAACTCGATTGTTTTTCTGTAGCAGTCCGTAACGGAAGACGCTTTCATCATAACGGCAGTGCGGCATGCATCCATTGCGACGTTTCCAGCACCGATTACAACTACGCAGTCGCCTTCTTCAACAGGAACTTCAGAACGGTCAACTTTGCCGTCAAGGAAAAGGCGTGTCATTCTGAGGAAGTAAGAAGACTGAACTACGCCTTTCAAATCTTCACCGGGAATTCCGAGTCCTTTGGCAACGGCAGTTCCAGCCCCGATAAAGACTGCTTCAAAGCCGTCTTCAAGGATTTTATCGATTGAAATATCAACACCAACGCGGGTATTGCAAACGAAAGTTACACCGAGAGCTTCAATATTCTTGATTTCACGGCGAACAACTTCTTTTGGAAGACGGAAATCAGGAATTCCATAAAGCAGAACTCCGCCCGGTTCCTGTTCGCCTTCATAAACTACAACGTTGTAGCCCTTTCTTGCCAGATCACCGGCAACCGTAAGTCCTGCAGGACCTGAACCGATTACAGCAACCTTGCCCTTTGTTTTTGGAACGAGTTTTTCATTCGTAAGGTGATTTTCAGAATAGAAATCTGCGATAAATTTTTCGATTCTGCCGATTTTAATTCCCTTGCCTGATTTTGCAAGAACGCAGTGTCCTTCGCACTGATTTTCGTGCGGACAAACACGCCCGCAGATTGCAGGCAGATTGCTTTTTTCTGAAATTATTCTATATGCTTCACCGATATTCCCCTGTGCAAGTGCATGATTGAATTTTGGAATTTCATTTTCAATCGGACAACCGGTACGGCAAAGCGGTTTTGGACAATTAAGACAACGACGAGCTTCCTGAACAGCCTCAGCAACAGTGTAACCTGGAATTTCTTCCTTCATAATATTCAGTACCCCTAAAACTATTTTTCTGACGTCACCCCTGAAAACAAAGTCGGCAGAGGTTCGCTTTTATGGAACTCGGAAAATTATTTTCAAAGTTCCCTTACCCATCAATGATGCGTCAACAAGTGATTATACAGTCAAACACATATAAAATCAAATGTCGGCTTCCGCATCAATTCTCACCACAGCCACGAAGTCTGTCACGCCCGCTAGTCAACGACAAAAAGCGTCACCACGATCACTTTTTTTACACCCGCCCGCTTTAATTCTTCGGCACAGGCTTCAATCGTACTGCCCGTCGTCATGACATCGTCAACTAAGATTACTTTTTCTGGCACGGAGGCAAGAAATTTTTTTATTTTTTTCTGAGGCTTCAGCACAAAAGCCTTTTTTATCTGTTCAAGGCGATGCTGTCTGTTCAGTTTTTTCTGCTGATACCTCGTAAGCCTTTTCAAAACCTTGAGGATTTTTACACCGTACAGGTTGTGAAGATAAAAACACAGTTCATCTATCTGATCCCAGCCC
>CAVJKK010000111.1:0-5416 GCA_963649855.1 Anaerovoracaceae bacterium | reverse complement strand
TGATAACACTGTAGATGTGGACAGAGTTCTTGCTATAACCTGTGCGCACGACGTCTGTTCAACATGTGCTTGAATTGTGATATTCTCATGGCAGGAGGCGTTTTATGGCATTTGACATAATCACGAACAGCACTGTGTTTGACAAAGACCTTCTTCTGGAACAGTTTACTGCCACTTTTGGGCAGAATTATTCCGCGTCTGAGCTTGAGCGTTTTTCAAGGGCGTGGGATTTTCTCTGCAGCAAAACTTCCTCCCTTACCCGCTCCTGCGGAAAACCCTATCACCTGCACCCGATGCGCGTTGCTTCAATTCTTGCCGAATCGAACATGGACGGCGAATGCATTGTCTGCGGTCTTTTACATTCAATCTTTGAAATCGACGGAGTTTCGCGCGAAGAAGTTGAATCCCAGTTCGGCTCTGTAATTGCAAGAATCGTTTATGACACTTCCCGCATTACCGGCATGAAAATCAACGCAACTTCAATCCAGCAGGCTGACAACATCCGCAAGATGCTCTTTGCCATGATTGATGATGTCCGCGTCATCCTCGTAAAACTTGCCGACCGCCTCGACCGCATGCGCAACTTAAAGTCGATCGAAGAAAAAAAACAGCGTCTCGTTGCCGCCGAGGTAATCGACATCTGGGCTCCGCTTGCCGACCGTCTCGGTATGCAGACGATAAAAAACGAACTTGAAGACCTGAGCTTAAAATATTCAAATCCGGACGTCTTCCAGCAGATAAAAGCCATCGTAAACCAGAAACAAGGGGAGCGCGCTTCCTACCTTGAAAAAGCAGTGCAGTCAATCTACAGGGCTTCGGAAAAAGCCGGCATCAAAGTCAGCGTTTCGAGCCGTGCAAAGCACTTCTATTCAATCTACAAAAAAATGCAGAAGCGCAACGTTCCGGCAAGTCAGCTTTACGACCTTCTTGCCCTGCGCGTAATCTGCCAGACGAATGCGGAATGTTACACCTTGATCGGAATCGTTCACGGTTTGTGGAAGCCGATGGAAGGACGCTTTAAGGATTATATTGCAATGCCGAAGGCGAACGGCTATCAGTCGCTTCACACGACCGTAATGTGCGAAGGTCGCCCGCTTGAAATTCAGATCCGCACAGAGCAGATGCACGAACAGGCGGAACACGGCGTCGCAAGTCACTGGCTCTACAAGAAAGGCACGAACCACGACAAAGTTGACGTAAGCAATCTCGGAATCTTCAATCAGCTGCAGTCCCTCAAAAACGAAAAACTCTCGGATGAATCATTTTTTGCAGAACTCAAGGGCGAACTTCTTTCCGATGAAATTTTCGTTTTCACCCCGAAAGGCGACGTAGTTCATCTTCCGGCGGGCAGTACCGCAATTGATTTTGCATACAGCGTTCATTCCAAGGTCGGCGAAAAAATCGTTGGCGCAAAGGCAGACGGAAAAATCATTCCCCTTACCCAGCCGCTCAAAAACACGCAGATTATCGAAGTAATAACGAATCCGCAGGCACACCCGACGGAAAATCAGCTCAAGATTGTGCACACGTCAAAGGCACGCTCGAGAATCCACAGCTGGCTTGTGGCAAACGACCCGACTTTCGTTGATAAGGCGGCAGAAGCGCAGAGGGCGGCAGATTTAGCCCTGCACAACGACAAGGCGCGTTCAATTCAGGAAGAAAAACGCAAGAAACGCAGCTCGAACCCGGAACTTGCAAAAAAACAGAACGACGAACGTTACACCGGCGAAGTAAAAGTCGAAGGAATGAAAAACGTAGTCTACAAACTTGCAGGCTGCTGCCACCCGAAGCCCGGCGAAGTAATCGTTGGATACGCAAGCACGCGCAACGGAATCATGGTTCACCGCGCAGACTGTCTGACCTTCCAGCGCATAGAAAACATTGAGCACCGTCTGGTTGAAGTGTCGTGGGTTGTAAGAGAATTCGTTCCAAAAAAATAGCGAAAAAGGGGGCGCCTGCCCCTCGTTCCAAACCCGCGCAAAAGCGCGTGTTTTCCACTGCCCCCTCTCCTAGGGGCTCTGCCCCTAAAACCCCGCACTATCTTCCGGTATAGCGGATCTGTCCTTCTACATAGTCAGGATTTTTCGTACGTACAAGAGTGCCTTCGGCAATGTCCCGGTTTGTGTAAATTGCACAGTCATGATCCGGATTTACCCAGTCCAAAACCGTGCCGTTCTTCGGATTTATAAAGATGTAGTCTTTTCCGTTCAGTTTTTCAGAGAGAACGTCTGGGCTTACGAGTTCAAGGTCTGTACCCTTGTCCGTCTTGTTGAGCGAATCATAGTAATAGAGTTTCCAGCCTTCAGTTTTTTCTGCCGCATGAATCTGCTTTTCCGGGTGGTCTGCAATGTCTTTTTCTACGGCTGCCCTCATGCGCGGATCCATCTGTTCGAGTTCTGCTTCGCGTGCTTTCTTGAGTTCTGAACCGTTTCTGAATACTTTTTCAAGTTCTTCCCCGGTAATCTGTTTTCCGACCGTTCCTGCCATGTCGTAAGGGCTGTCGCTTGCTCCGACTGTCGTTTCGTCTGCGTGTGCGCGGCTGTAGTAAAATCCCGTCGTGCTTTCGCGGTGCGGTACTTCGTTCAGGCTGGCAATGAACGGAGCGGCTTCTTCTGCCGTAATCTTACCTTCGAGTGCGTCCAGAGCCTTGCGGTAGGCACGGGCAACCATCGCAACGTAGTAGATTGACTTCATCCTTCCTTCTACCTTGATTGCGTCAACGCCCGCTTTTTTCATGTCTGCAAGGTGATCAATCATGCACAGGTCTTTTGATGAAAGGATTGCCGTAAAATCGTCGCCTTCAAACACGGGGAAAAATTCTCCCGGGCGTTTGTGTTCCTGCAGCAGAAGTGAACCGCTCTCTGCAATCTTCTTTGCCTGGTCATGCGTGAGTTTTGAACCGTCAAGTCCGACGTCAAAATCCCAGCGGCACGACTGCGAACAGAATCCAGACTGCGCGCTGCGTCCCGTAAGATACGCGCTCATCAGACATCTTCCTGAATAGGCGATGCACATTGCGCCGTGGGCAAAACATTCAAGTTCAACTTCCGGGCTGGCGTCCTTTATTTCGCGGATTTCGTTGAGGCTTGTTTCGCGGCCAAGAACGACGCGCTTAAAGCCCAGCCTGTGATACATCTTTACGGCTTCTTTGTTCATGCAGCTCGCCTGCGTAGAAAGGTGAAGGTGCGCATTCGGAAAGTTCTTCTGCAGAATATCGACCATTCCAAGATCCTGCACGATAAAAGCATCTATCGGATACTGCTTGAAGTAGTCGAGATTGTCCATGAATGCCTTTATGTCCTGATTGTGAAAAGCGATGTTGAGCGCACAGAAAAGCCGTTTTCCGGGAAAGCGTTTTTTCAATTCTATGACGCGGTTGTATTCGTCTTCGTAAAAGTTGTCAGCCTTTACGCGAAGCGAGAACTTCTTTAAACCGATGTACGCGGTGTCAGCGCCGTAATTGTATGCGTAAGAGAGCTTTTCAATGTTTCCTGCAGGGCAAACTAATTCCATTTCTATCTATCCTCTAAAATCTTGCCGAGTTTTTCTACTGCCAGATGTGATTCTTCTAAAAACTCATCGGCAAGTTCAAACATGGCGGGCATTTTTTTCCAGACGTCCAGGGTGCATTTTACGCCGGCTTCTGCGAGTGCGCGTTCAAACTTTTCCGCGTCTTCAAGCAGAAAATCTTTTTCGCCCGTCTGAATGTAAACCGGCGGCAGTCCTTTCAGCTGTTCTTTGGTTGCCTTTAACGGAGAAACCAGCGGATTTGAACGGTTGTTCTGGAACGTGTAGAGTTCCGCGCAGCGCTGCATTGCTTCTGACGTAAAAAGTTCATCACCGCATTTCTTTACCGCAAATTTTGCCGAATCCGCACTCACGTCAAGCCACGGACTGAAAAGAATTACCTGTTTTACTGACGAACGGAATCTTCCGGTAAGGCTCATCACAAGGGCAAGGGCAGCACTCGCCCCCGAGCCGTCCGCCATCACGATAATCTGCGGGTCTTTTTCGTCTGACTTTGAATTGCCATCGAGAGAACGCAGAATCACTTCTTCCGTGTATAAAATCCTGAAAACGCCCTGCAAGTCTTCGAGCGCTGCCGGGAAAGGATGAGTCGGTGCAATGCGGAATTCCGGCAGAATGACGCGGCTTGAAAGGGCGGTTGCAACAGAGGCGGCAAAAGGTCTGTAGGCATTTTTTGAACCGCCGACAAAACATCCGCCGTGAACATACAGGATGACGCGCTTTGAATTGTAGAGTTCCGGCGAAAGCACGTCGCACAGAACGCCTGAAAAAGCGCGCTCAACGGATTCCACGTTGTTGGACAGAACCGGACTGGAGAAAGTTGAATCAAATTTTGAGCGGAAATCCTTGACTTCTGACTTTGTGTCAAAAAAAAGATTTTTCAGTTTTTTAAGCGCCGCCCTGCGCTGTGAAGATGAATTCAAAGTTCACGTATGATAGTAAATATTCAAAAATTTTGCTACAGTGACGGTATGCCTATTTGTATTCAAAGTGATCTGCCGGCACGCTCTGTGCTTGAAAATGAAAACATCTTCGTAATGACGGAAAACCGCGCCGCAACTCAGGATATCCGCCCGCTGAAGATTGCGATTGTCAACCTGATGCCTACGAAAGAAACCACGGAAACCCAGCTTCTGCGCCTTTTAGGAAACACTCCGCTTCAGATTGACATTTCCCTTGTCCGCATGGAAAACCACGAAGCAACGCACGTAAGTGAAGAACACCTTGAAAAATTCTACATTCCTTCCAGCGAAATCTTTAAACACCGCTACGACGGCATGATTATCACGGGTGCACCGGTTGAACAGATGCCTTTTGAAGACGTTGACTACTGGAGCGAACTCTGCGACATCATGGATTACGCAAGGAAAAACGTTTACAGCACGCTCTACATCTGCTGGGGCGCCCAGGCAGGACTTCACCACAACTACGGAATCAAAAAACTTCCGCTTGAAAAAAAAGCATTCGGCATAATCAAAAATCACAAGACGACGGAAAACGAACGCCTCTTGCGCGGCTTTGATGACATATTCCCCGTTCCGACGAGCCGCCACACGACGGTAGGACGCAATTCAATCTTAAAAGTGAGTGATTTAGAAGTTCTCGCAGAAAACAGCGCACAGGAAATTACTCTGTGCAAGTCGAGTGACAACCGTTCAATTTTCATGATGGGTCATCTTGAATACGACACGGAAACGCTTTCCAAAGAATACTGGCGCGATAAAAACAAAGGTCTGGCGATTGATTTACCGGTAAACTACTTTCCGGAGGATGACGCCTCAAAACTGCCGGTAAACACATGGCGGAGCACGGCGCATCTGTTTTTCAGCAACTGGCTGAACTATTACGTCTATCAGGACACGCCGTACGACCTGGAAAAAATGTAAAA
>CAVJKK010000110.1:0-5447 GCA_963649855.1 Anaerovoracaceae bacterium | reverse complement strand
GTACAGAAAGCAGTGCCTTAAGCTTGAAAAGCAGGGCAGGTTTGAAGAAATCGATTCGATGCTCAGAAAACTCGTGCCGCAGTGGGCGCAGTACGTCTGCAAGATTACGGGTACTGAAGTTGAAGTCAGAAATCTTGAAAAACTCCCGAAAGACAGCGCAGTTGTTTTTATTGCAAATCATCAGGGATACATGGACATCACTTCAATCTATGGATTTGTGCCGAAGTTTATTTCGTTTGTTTCCAAAAAAGAAATAGGAATGATTCCACTCATCAAAGACTGGATGCGCTTTCTGCACTGTACGCTCATGGAACGCAAAAGCCCGCGCTCTTCAATCAAGGCAATCCACGATGCGGCAGACAACGTAAAAAAAGGTTACAGCCAGGTGATTTTCCCGGAAGGAACGCGCTCAAAAGGCGGACTTCACCACGAATTTAAGGCAGGCAGCTTTAAACTCGCATTTTTGTCTGAATCCCCGATCGTGCCTCTGACGATTGAAGGTTCATACAAGGTTTTTGAAGAAAAAAAGAAAGTCTGCAAAGGCAATAAAATCACGATTACGATTCATGACCCGATAGAAACAAAAGGACTGACCCGCGAACAGCAGCAGGCTCTTCCGGCACAGATAGAAGCCATAGTCTGCGCCCAGCTGAAACCCGCCGAAGACGAATATCTGCGTTCGCACTGTGGCACTAAATGAAAAACCTGAAAATATTTTATCCGTGGATTTGCTTTAAGAATAAATTTCCGCTCGCGTCTTTTATTTTTTCGCGCTTTGTTACGATGGTCGTCATTCTGTTTCTGCTCGGCTGGGCACTGTTTGCCTTAATGGCGCTCGCTCCCGGCGACATCGTTGACCAGATGATGCAGCAGCAGCTGATGAGCCAGCAGTCTTCAGCCGGCGGCGGAGGCGCAAAAGGCGACAAAATGCTCGATGAACAGCAGATGGCGCTTCTGCGTTCAGAAATGGGGCTCGACAAGCCTTTTACCGTTCAGTATTTCAAATGGCTGAAAAGAGTTGTCGTTGACCACGATTTAGGCGTAAGCCTGATAAGCCGTGCACCCGTAACTTTTTTGATAAAAACGAGAATCGTCAATTCCCTGGTTTTGAATTTGATTTCGCTCGTGTTCATTACGCTTTTTTCGTTTCTGCTCGGCGTTTATTTTTCGAGCAAGGCGGGTACGAAAGTTGATGTTGCGGCGACGTTCTTTGCGCTGTTTTTCCACGCCTTTCCGGGAATCCTTCTTTTAATCCTTTTCCAGCTTTTTGCTTCGGCTACGGGGGCTTTTCCGGTCACCGCCTATCCTGATTTTCCGTTCAGCGACTCTCCGGCAAAATTTACTTTCAGTTATGCGTATCATGTTTTTCTTCCCCTGCTGGCATCTTTTTTAGGCGGAATCGGAAGTACGATGCGAACAATCCGTTCGACGATGCTTGATCAGATGGGCTTGCCTTACATCATGGCGATCCGTGCGCGCGGAATTTCAGAAAAACGCGTCTATCTTGCCCACGCTTTCCGCAATACGTTAAATCCGTACATCACCGGCAGTGCAAACCTTCTTGCGGGACTTTTTTCAGGTTCCCTCGTGCTTGAAATCATTTTTTCGTACCCGGGAATCGGGCGGCTCATGTACGAAGCGGTTTTGCAGCAGGACGTAAATCTTGTCCTTGCAAACAGCATGTTTATTTCCGCCCTTGTCTTGATTGGAATGGTGATCAGCGACATTCTTCTTGCCGTTGTTGACCCGAGAATCCGTTACGGTAAAGAATGATGAAAAATTTCTGTAAATACATAAAATCCCGTCCTCTTGCGCTTGTTTCCGTCATTTTTATTGCGGTTCTGTACCTTTTCATGATTTTTGCAGAATTCATCGCGCCGTATTCTCCTTCAAAAAGTTTTGAAGAGGGCACTTTTCACCCTGCAAACGTTGAAATCACGAAAAAAGGAATCTGTGCACGGGAATTCCGTGTTTTGAATCCTTCGTCGTGGCGGTATGCAAAAGTCCGCGGTCTGAATCATAAAATCCAGTTTTTTGTAAAAGGTGAAGAGTATTCGCTCTTAGGCTTTATTCCGTGCAGCCGTCACCTTTTCGGGACTGTCCCTGACGAAGTTACGGGCGAAGTTTACCCGGTTTTTCTTTTTGGAGCAGACAACTTAGGGCGCGACATGTTCAGCCGTATGGTTTACGGAAGCAGAATTTCCCTTACGATTGGTTTTGTCGCGAGTGCAATCAGCCTTCTTCTTGCCGTCGTGTTCGGGGGGCTTGCGGGATTTTTCGGCGGACTTGCGGACTGGGCAATCATGCGGTTTTCAGAGTTTTTTATGCTCATTCCGAGCCTTTACCTGATTCTGTTCCTTCGTTCGCTTTTAAACTCGAGCATGGATTCCGGGCAGAGTTACATGGTGATTACGCTGATTTTAAGCCTTGTCGGCTGGCCAGGTACTGCGCGCACGCTGCGGGGAATGGTTCATTCAATCAAGCGTGAAGAATTCGTTCAGAACGCCCGGCTGGAAAAAATTCCTTCGCTTGTAATCATTTTCAAATACATCATTCCTCAGATTTCAAGCCTTTTAATCGTAAGCACGACTCTTGCCGTTCCCGGTTTCATCATGAGCGAAACGACGCTTTCCTACCTCGGACTTGGAATTGCAGACCCTGCGGTGAGCTGGGGTTCGATGATTAACCGTGAAATTTCAACCCTTTCCAACCTTAAAAACTTTCCGTGGCTTTTGATTCCCGTTTTTCTTCTGCTCGCCGTTACACTTGCGTTTAATTTTTTCGGCGATGCCCTGCGCGACTGGTTTGATCCTTACAGCGTCGTGTTCAAAAAAAAGAATTTAAAGCCGCTTTTTGCGCGTTTTAAGGGTGAAGAATCAAAAAGTCAGAATCTCGACAAAAAAAATCTTCTTTCCGTGCGGAATCTTAACGTAAACTTTGTAATCCAGCATGGAACGAAAATCGTGAACATTCACAGCGTGCGCGGTATTTCCTACGATTTGAAAGAAGGCGAAATCCTTGGAATCGTCGGAGAGTCGGGCTCAGGAAAATCGGTTTCAACTACGGCGGTTACCGGGCTTCTGCCTGTAAATGCTTTTGTGAGCGGAAATATTTTTTTCAATGACGGCACAAAATTTACTGACCTTGCAAAACTGAATAATTCCAAGATGCGTTCTTACCGTGGCCGCAAAATCGGAATGATTTTTCAGGAAAGCGGAAGGGCGTTTGATCCTCTGCAGAATGTGGGTTCAGTTTTTTTTGAAACCTTAAAAAATCTTGACGGAAAAATCACGAGGGAAGAATCTGACAGAAAAGCGTGTGAACTGCTTGAAGAAGTAGGAATTACGGACTGCAAAAACCGTCTGAAGAATTTTCCTCATCAGTTTTCGGGCGGACAGCTTCAGCGGATTGGAATTGCCCTTGCACTTGCCCAGAACTGCGAACTTCTGATTGCGGACGAACCTACGACTGCCTTAGACGTAACGATTCAGGCACAGATTGAAGAACTTTTACGCACGCTCAATAAAACGCGCGGACTTTCGATTATTTTTATCAGTCACAACATTGAACTTGTTGCCCGGTTGAGCCACAGAATGATTGTAATGTACGGCGGAAAAATCATGGAAAGCGGAGAATCCTCAGAACTTTTCAGAAATGCAAAACATCCGTACACACAGGCGCTTCTTGCTTCAACTCCGCGTTTCGGAACGCACTACACGACGCAGCGGCTTGCCTCAATTCCCGGTCGCGTTACAGATCCCGCAAATCCTCCGTCGGGCTGTCCGTTTGCCCCGCGCTGTGCCTTTACGAAGGAAGAATGTGGCGTTGCAGGCTGTGAATGCTGGAAGATGAAAGGAAATCTGGAGAATCAAAAATGAGCGGAAACAAAACTGACTGCATACTTGAAGTAAAAAATCTCACAAAAAAATTCACTCTCGATTCAGGCTTTTTTGCACGCAAAGACAGGTTTGTGTACGCGGTAAATGACGTAAGTTTTTCAATCGAACGCGGCAAAACCTACGGGCTCGTGGGAGAATCCGGCTGCGGAAAGTCAACGACTGCAAAACTGATTGTCGGAATGTACAAACCAGACGAAGGCGAAATCATTTTTAATCCGGAAAATGCGGGCGCGGAAGAAAAAAACACTGGAAATGGGAAAAAATCAAAAAATCCCCTGTGCAAATACGTTTTTCAAGACCCGGCACGTTCGCTCAATCCGCGAATGACGGTTTATTCAATTCTGACGGATGGTCTGAAACATTCTTCAAAATGGCAGGGAAAAGAAGCGGCAAGAAAGATGGCTGCGGAAATCCTTGAAGAAGTAGGGCTGGACAAAAGCGATTTAGACAGACGTCCTTCCGAGTTCAGCGGCGGGCAGCGGCAGAGAATTTCGATTGCGCGCGGACTTTTGACTCAGCCGGAACTTTTAATCTGCGATGAAGTCGTTTCTGCCCTTGACGTTTCGATTCAGGGACAGATTTTAAATCTTCTGCAGGACATTCGTGCCAGACGTAACCTTAGTTTTCTTTTTATTGCGCATGATTTACGCGTAAGCTGCTATTTCTGCGACAGAATCGGCGTAATGTACCGCGGTGTTCTGGTTGAAGAAGGCAATGCGGCGGATTTTTACGAAAAGGCGGTTCATCCGTATTCAAAACTTCTGTTTGCCGGTGCACTCGGTGAACGCTCAGACCAGAAAGACAACGGCGAAGTAAAGACGGCGTTAAAAGCATTTGAGGGCTGTCCGTTTGCACACCGCTGTCCGCATAAAACTGAAAAATGCACGCAGTACATGCCGGAATGGAAAACAATGCAGGGCGGTAACAAGGTGCGGTGTAATTTAGCTTTATAAACTCGAATTTTTACAATTTGCTTTCAAATAGCCTCTCGCCGGGAACCTGCCACAAGCCGCATGGTTGAGACAAGCTCAAGATGCGTTTGTGTCAGAACCCCGGCTACGGCGTATTTGACAATACGCACTATCAACGAATTGCCATACAATAAATATATACCGAATTGTTCACACGCCCCCAAATTGCCGGTGCGCGTTTTTTCTGCTATATTGTATCTATGGAACAGAACAAAGAACCGGAATCTGAAAAAGAGCTGGCACTTGAGGGTGCTCTGCGCGAAATGTGCAGTCTGATTGCTGCCAATCACGATTCCCAGACAATCTATGATTTTTTTGAATGTCTTTTTACGCCGGCGGAATTGAAGGATTTTGCAATGCGCTGGCTTTTAGTTAAGGAAATCGACAAGGGCACGACTCAGCGCGAAATTGCAAAAAAATTCGGAATGTCGCTGTGCAAGATTACCCGCGGTTCAAGAGAACTGAAAAAGCCTGATTCTGCTTTCAGAAGATTTTTAGATCTGGCAGAAAAATTGTAGAAGACTGTAATTTCGACGGGCTCAATCACCGTGTTTTTCACCTTTGCGGATTATGACTG
>CAVJKK010000109.1:0-5508 GCA_963649855.1 Anaerovoracaceae bacterium | reverse complement strand
GGTATAAAGAACAGCAGAATGCGTGGAACGGAATCAGTCAGAAAATGTCATCTCTGCGGACAAGCACAAAATCCCTCTACTCCTTCGACAATCCTTTCAACAACAAATTGGCCACTTCAACCGACGAAAACGCAGTTACGGCAACTCCGGGACGCGAAGCCGCATACGGTCAGATAAAAATAGACGTAGAAAAACCCGCAACGGCAGACAGATTTCTGTCCGGAGATCTTTCAAAAGATTTTTCAGTGCCAAAAGGAAAATACACTTTTCAGGTAGCAGAAAAAACTGTTTCCTTCAATTGGAAAGGCGGAAAACTTTCGGACTTCGTCAATTCACTCAACAAACGCGGAAGCAATACGATAAAAGCGAGCATTATCGGAGTTTCCGACGGCAAACAGGCACTTTTAATCGAGTCCCTCAAAACCGGCGAAGACAACCGCCTCATTTTTAAAGACGATGCACTTTCCTTTGCATTGAAACACGAAATAATATCAAAGACAAAAGCCGACTTTGAGCAGTTCGGCACAAAAACAGAAGATTTTTCATCTCCGTCAGAGGAATTTCCGGTTCCGGCAGTAGAACAGTCGGGAATGACGGAAATCACGAACAAGGGTGTGGAATGGGACGCAGAAGAAGAGCGTTTTATCCTTCCGCCGCGCACGGGGCTTGAACTCCCGCTTGATGAAAAAATCCTCGAAAACAAAGACAACAGAATAGAATTCACATATTCAACTTTTGAGGTTGAAGACATAACGGAAGAACTGAATTTAATCCGCACTACCCGCCCGGAACTTCAGGGCGCAGGTCAGGTTACTTACGAAGACGTGACGGTTTTTAACGACAAGAGTCAGACTTCACTTCCGCCAGTACCGCCGGTTCTTTTAAAGCCCGTTACGAACGAAGCAGACTTTTACGCGCGCAACGCAGACGGAAAGGAAACGCAGATAAATACAAAGGCGCTTGCAGTCAATGAAGAAACGGGAGAAAAAACAGTTCAGGTCAACATAAAAGACTATCCGGACATAAAAAGCATCGTTGCAAGAAACAGAAACACGGGAGAAGCGGTCGCACTTTCAGTCTTTACGGTCTACGATGCAAAAAAAGACCTGGGCTATGAAGCAGTTCATCCCATAACAAAGGCAGACAACGCCGTAATCAAATACGAAGGAATTACGGTAAGCCGTCCTACGAATACGATTGATGACGTAATTCCGCATGTAACGCTGAATATTTTTAATCCGACGGAACGAACCGCAACGATAGACATAAAGCCGGACAAGGAATCCGCAAAAGATGCGCTCATTCAGTTTGTCGGGAACTACAATCAGGTTATCGCCGAAATGAACATCTTGAGCGAAAACAAGCCTGAAATCATCACGGAACTTGACTATCTTACGACGGACGAACAGGAAGCAGCACAGGAAAGACTCGGCATGTTTGTCGGCGACAGTTCCTTAAGGTCGGGCAAATCGTCGATGCAGTCGATTGTCGCGGGCAGTTACAGATGGTCAGACAGCGCGACGGTTACGATGCTCAATCAGCTCGGCATTTCAACACGCGCAGCGGGAGCGTCCGGGGGATATTCAGCAGGACAGCTTCGCGGCTATCTTGAAATAAACGAAAAACAGCTGGATCAGGCACTCGAAAATGATTTAGACCAGATAAAAAACATTTTCGGATACGATTCTGACGGCGACCTGATTGTCGACACGGGAATTGCGTATCAGCTTGACAGGCAGCTCGGAGCGTGGGTTCAGAGCGGCGGAATCATCGCAAACAAAACCTCAACGCTCGACGGACGGATAAAATCTTCCGAAACAAAAATAGCAAGTCTTGAACGGCAGCTTGAAAACAAGGAAACGCAGCTGCGCTCTAAATACGGACAGATGGAAGGCACGCTCAACAGTTTAAATTCGCAGTCAACGACGATTTCAAATTTTGCCAACAGCGGAAAACAATAGTAGAATAGAAGGACAGTAACGGAGTCAAAAGCAATGGAATTATATGTAAACGGTTCAAAACTCGACGTTAAGCTCGAAAATGAAAAAACAATCGGAGATGTCCTCAGAAGTTTTGAAGCAGAATGTGCAAAGACGGCGGCAACGACCGTGAGCATCTGCATTGACGGCAAAAACATTTCTGCGGCGGAATTCGATGAAGCAGCAGCAAAAGAATTAAAGCCGGACACAAAGATTGAACTCGGAGTTGTGAATCAGGTCTTTGTCGAAGAAGCGTTCAAAAGCGAAAGACTGCTCTGTCTGGACATTTCTGAAAAACTGAAGTCCGTTTCCGTAAAATTTCAGAGCGGAAAAGACGGCGAAGCAAATTCAATAATCGTCATGCTTGCAGACCTGATTGACGGAGTCTGCCACACGGCAAGCCTTGCAACCCTCTTTCCAGAAAAGTTTTCCGGCGTAAAGATTGACGGAAAGACATTCAGCGAGTTTTTTGCAGAGCTTTCGCCAATTTTAAAGGATTTTGAACAGGCAATCGCCTCAAAAGATACAGTCATGACGGGCGACCTTGCCGAATACGAAATAAGCCCGCGCTTAGAACAGCTTGCTTCTGCACTGGAGTTTTAAATGGATTCAGGTTCACCGATTGCTGCCAGATTAGATTTCAGTCTCTTTGGAATGTTCGTCGTTGCCCTTCTGGCACTGGCGGTGATTGTCATTCTGTGGCTTATTTCCCTGAAACTGGAAAGCTACAGAAAAACGGGCGATTACGCAGAAAAACGCAAGGACAAGCCGACTTCAAAAAAAGAAATAAATGAACTTTCAAAACGCGCAAGACTTTCAAGGCAGGAAAAAGAACTTTTTACAAAAATCTGCCACGCACATCCACTGCCGAACATAAATTACGTTCTTACAAAGACAAACTCTTTCGACACATACTTAAAGGAAACATTCACGAATCTCGATTCAAAGAAAGATGAAGAAGGAAAGACCACGCTTTTTTCACTCCGCACAAAGGCTTTCAGCGCATTTGAAACGACCTTAAACCTTAAAAACACAAGGCTCATTCCGGTAGAAACGCCTTTTACCTACACTCCTTCGCAGGGAATTCATCACGTTCTCGTCCTTACGGAAACCAATCCGCAGGAAATGCATTTCAGACTGCCACCAGAAATGACTGCAGAAGACAAGCCGGAAATTCTTTCAAAAATCAAGCTGATTTTTGTTTACAAGGACAACAACCCTTACGAAATTGAAGCACGCGTAGCCCGCTACCAGAAAGGAAAAAACGACAGTGAAATTCTTGTTTGCGCCCAGACAGACAGAATTTCTTCAAGGACAAGACGTGCTTCTCCGCGAATGGAACTTTTTATGGGCTGTACCTTTTCTTCGGCAAAAAAAGAAACGGCAGGCGGCAAGACGGAATTCAAGACAAGCGAAAAACTGCACGACGGTTCACTGCTCGATATTTCTGCCGGTGGCTGCAGAATCAGCACAAAGCTTCCGATCAAGGCGGAACAGTATCTGCACATCAATTCAACTTTCGGGCTTGCAGAAAAAAGTGAAGCAACCGGAATCATTCTGCGAACGACAAAAACAAAGAATGAAGATTACATTCTCCACATAAAATTCGTAAAAATTTCGCAGAATCTGGTAAACAGGATAAATGCCCTGACCTGCGGTTACGCTGCGCAATAACAGCCTCTTTATTGACCGTAAAATCAGATTATTTTATAGTAGACAACAGCAAAGATGAAGGTTTTAGAAATCCATTCCGTAGACGCTGAAGATAATTACATTTACTACAGACGGAATTACACGGCAACAGCAAAACTCGAACTTCTCTCAAAGCAGGAAGATGTAAAAATTTCCTTTACAATCGAAATGGATCCTCTGGGAAGAAAAACCATCACTTTGAGCTATCCTGCAGGAATCAACTTTGACTATCCTGTCCTGCCCGTTTCTAAGTCAATAAAAGAGAAAATTCTTTCAATGGATAACGAAGGCACACTACCGCTATGACACTTTTTACAAATTCTGCCGAAGAAACAATTGAACTGGGCAAAAAAATCGGTTCGATGCTGAAAAAAGGCGACATTCTTGCAATGCAGGGAACTCTTGCCGCAGGAAAAACGACAATCACAAAGGGAATTGCGCTCGCACTCGGCGTTGAAGACACAATCACAAGCCCTACATTCTGCCTTATAAGCGAATACGAAGGAAAAATTCCGCTCTACCACATGGACGTCTACCGTCTTAACGGCTCGGATGATTTTATCAATCTTGGAGCAGAAGAACTGATTTACGGAAACGGCGTGAGCATAATCGAGTGGTCGGAAAAAATAATGGACACACTCCCTAAAAAAACGATCATAATCCGCCTTGAACCGGAAGAAAGCCCGGACGGCTGCAGGCGGAAGATTCAGATTGAAAACTGGCCTTACGGCGACTTATAGATTTACAGTCAGGTACAAAAAAATGAAAGCATTAGCAATAGACAGCGCTTCTAACTGCATGACAATCAGTGCAAAAAATGATGATATTTCAGTTTCACTCTCTTTAGACATCGGACCGACCCAGAGCAAAGAACTTCTGCCGGCAATCGATTACGCCTTAAAAAAAGTCAATCTGACGGCAAAAGACCTCGACTACACGGTTTTGTGCAAGGGACCCGGGACTTTTACGGGACTTCGCCTTTCTTTTTCCGCATTAAAGGCAATTGAACTTGCCTTTGAAAAACCGGTCTACGGCGTTTCAACCCTGGAGTGCTACGCCTATGCCTACAGAAGTTTCAGCGGTCAGGTGATTTCTACGATTGATGCAAAAAAAAATCAGTTTTTTGCCGCAATTTACAGCAGCGGAAACACAGTTTTTGAACCTCAGGACACAACGATAGAAGAAGTCGTAAAAAATCTTGATAAATCAAGACAGATTCTCTGTGTGGGACCAGACGCGCGCATTTTTGCCGAGGAACTGAAAAAGGCAGAGCCCTCGCTCAACGTAATTTACTTCGGAGCAAAGGCAGATTACTGCGAATGTCTTTTTGAAATGGCAGAAAAAATGATTGAAGAAAAAAAAGAACCCCTCAAGGATTTTGAAGGGCCTGAATATCTTCGCAAGAGTGAAGCAGAACTTGCGCTCGAAAAATAAATGCATTTAACGGGTGCTTTTAGCTTTTACTTTGCGCCTAAGAATTTTGAAAGTGCTTCAAGCGTTTCTGAACTTGCAGCGGCTTCCTTGTTTTCGCTCTGGATTGCGTCAAAGACTTCCTGGCGGAAAACTTTTACGTTTTTAGGGGCTTCAACGCCGATTTTTACCTGATCTCCGCGCACTTCAATCAGTGTAATCGTGATGTCGTCGCCGATTTTTATTTTTTCGTCAACTTTTCTTGATAATATCAGCATTACTTCTTTCCTTTTGAGTTTAAAGTCTTGATGATATTATGCTTCGTCGTCCATTTAGAGTCAGAAAGAATAACCTGCATTGCAACATGATTTTTACGGTTTACAACAAGCGGTCCCTGAAGGTTTGCCGTTACGGCACTTCCATCGGC
>CAVJKK010000108.1:0-5530 GCA_963649855.1 Anaerovoracaceae bacterium | reverse complement strand
GGGAGGGGCTGGCACAAACTGAACTTGAACGAAGTGATACTTCAGTTTGATGACAGAACTGACCGGGAGCCTTTTTATGTCATTTAATTGCAGATTCTTCGGAGGTAAATAGTGCTTATTAAGAAAAATCATTTTGTTTTTACGTTTTTTGCGTCTGCTGCTTTTCTGCTTTTGTCATGCAGTCATCTTGAAAACAGCGGGCAGAGCGCGCGGCAAAACGACGGAGAGAAGACGTCTTCAATCAAGGTTTTGAACTGGAATCTTCAGACTTTTTTTGATGCGAATTTTGACGGGACTGAATATTCACAGTTTAAAAATTCTTCTGCGGGCTGGAGTAAGGAAAAATATGAAGAGCGGCTTGAACGCCTTGCAAAAGTCGTAAAATCTTCAGACCCGGACGTTCTCGTCGTGCAGGAACTTGAAAATGCCGGGCAGCTTTATGACATTTTTAACCGGCTGTGTTCAAATTTCAATTTAAGGAAAAATTACAGTTACGGCTGCTTTGCAAAAGAGAAGGGCTCTTCAATTGGAACTGCCGTTTTGAGCCGCTATCCGCTGAGTTCGCCTGCCGTTCATTCGCTGGATATCCGCACGGAACCGGAAAAAATGCCTTCAATGCGCCCACTCTTAAAAGTTTTCGTAACTGTAAAGGAAAAAACTCTTCTTTTGATGGTGAATCACTGGAAGAGCAAAAGCGGGGGAGAAGAAAAAACTGAAGTCTGGCGTAATTATCAGGAAAATGCGCTTGCCTTTTGCTTTGCTTCTGCGGCACAGAAAGGACAGTGCGCAATTGCGTGCGGAGACTTTAACCGCGATGTAAGCGAATTTAAAAAGATGAACGAAGAAAATGCAAACATTGAACTCAGGGGGCAGAATCCGGCATTTGTCTATTCCCCGTGGTTTGATGAGCAGAATGAACTTTACGAGCCGGGAAGTTATTTTTACAAAAACGAATGGGGGCGGATTGATCACTTTTTTGCCGGGAAGGGAGTGAAGATTTCACATTTTGCCGTGGAAAATGACGGAGAGTGGGCTCGGGAAGACGGAAGTCCATTTAAATACGTCGTAAGATACGGAAGCGGTTATTCTGACCACTTTCCGATAAGCTGCGTCGTGTCGTGGTAAGATCTGCTGTAACAGGCGGAACTTACGAAAATCTTTCGCTTTGACCGGGGTTTAACTCTGACGAATATTTTATAAATAAATCTCTAAAAAAATGCGTAAAAACAACGCGGGAATTTATACCGAATCTTATAAATTTATAAAATATTGACGGTTTGAAGCCTGTGTTAGTCTTATAAATGCTGTTATTTTAGAGAAAAAATGGTGAATAAATATAAAATATGATAAATAATTCTTTTAAAAACAAAAGAATGACGGAAAGTTGCAAGAATTATATCAATCAATACAGCATACTCAGTTTATAAAAAATGCGCTGAAAAGGTGCAAGATTTTCAGTGTAATCCGTTTCATTCTCCCCTTAAAGATTGTTACGGTCGTTTCTAACGTGCCGGTTTTGCAGTTTTCTCCGTTTTGCAAAGCCGGCTTTTTTTTGTTTAAAACCGCGTACAAAAAAAAGATTGATTTCACGCTGGATATTACTGATAATTTATGTGCCATGAAAAAATTTTTTCTCTCTTTGATTTTCTGTCTGTATCCGCTCTTTTCTGTTCCCGCTTTTCCTTCCCTCGAGCCGTCCGTTACGACGGAGCTTTTTCCCGGAACTGAGCAGAAGCAGGAAATGCACGTTAAGGATATTCAGAACCTTACACCGCGGGAAATAATTCTTGTTGCGCTTGAATATTCGCTCTGTCCGGCGGAAAGTGAAGAAGGGCAGGCGTGCTTAAAAAAATATGAAAGCCTTGAAAAGTCCGCAAAAAAACAGTTTGGCGGTCTCGAACAGATGGAGGCGGCAGAAAAAATCCTGGGGTTTTTATATGATTCGCTTCTTGTCAAATACCGCGCGGGCTGCACAAGGCTGAACGAAACCCTTTTAACCGGTGAGTACAACTGCGTAACGGCGAGCATTCTGTATCTTGCGCTGGCGTCGAGTCTCGGGCTGGAAGTTTACGGGCAGGAAACGCAATTTCACGCATTTTGTACGGTTTACATAGACGGCACGCCTTACGACGTGGAAGCGACAAATCCTTATGGCTTTAATCCGGGAGTGAAAAAAGTTGTTGAAAAGACTGAAAACTCGCGGAAATTCGTAACGATTCCGAAAAAATACTACTCGGATCGCCGGCAGGTGAGCAGAAATGCAATGGCAACGCTCACGGGAAAAAACATTGCAAGCGAGCTGAACGATTCCGGCGACTATGAAAATGCGATTCCCCTTGCAGTAAGCCGCATTGAGTTTTTACGGCAGACAGACGACTCTGAACAGAAAAATGCGCTCAAAGACCTTGCAACGCTTGTCAGCAATTATTCAATTACGCTGAACAGAAAAGGCAATTACACGCAGGCTCTGGATTTTATCGAAACCGTGAATGAAAAATATCCGCTCTCTGCTGAACTTCAGACGGCTTATGATAATTCTGCCTATAACCTTTCGGCAACGCTTTTGAACGAAAACAAAGATGAAGACGCCCGCTCATCCTTTGAAGTGCGCAGGGCAAAAATCAGTCCGTCAATGCAGTCAAAAATTGACAGAATGATTACCGTTCAGGTTCTGCACCGCCACGAAGTAAACGTCCACAATCAGATAACGCTGCTTTTTAACGGCGGAAACTACGCAGAAGCAAAACGGGTTCTCGAGGAAGCACTGAAAACGAATCCGTCGAGCACAATGCTTAAAAAAGACCTTCAGATTGTAAACCGAGCAGCCTCACGGTAACAAAAAAAATGCCCGCCAGATTGAAATTACTCAACCCGGCGGGCGTTTGGTTTACGCTTTTCTGAAAGCCTTATGCTTTGTTAAGACGAGCCTCGAGGTCGTCAAGAATAGCTGTAAGTTCTTTCGGAAGGTGTTTTCCGAATTTCGGATAGTGGTTTTCACGAATATCCTTAACTTCTTTCTTCCAGCCTTCAACATCAACTTTTGTGATTTCCGGAAGTGTCTTCTTGTAGTAGTCTGCAAGACCGTCTGTGTTGATTGCACCTTCTTTTGGCATGTAGCCGATCGGTGTGTCAACGTAGTTGTCTTTTCCGTCGCAGCGGTCGAAGATCCATTCGAGTACACGGCTGTTGTCGCCGTAGCCCGGCCACATGAATCCGCCCGGAAGGTCTGCGTTGTTTTCGTCCTTGCGGAACCAGTTAACGTAGAAGATTTTCGGAAGGAGATTTTTGTCTTTTGCAGCGTTGCCAACGTCGATCCAGTGCTGGAAGTAGTCACCCATGTTGTATCCGCAGAACGGAATGATTGCGAACGGGTCGCGGCGGATTTTACCAACTTCATCAGCGTTGATTGTAGAAGCAGCAGTGATTTCTGAACCTACGATAGATCCGAGAAATACACCGTGTTCCCATGAACGGCTCTGGTGAACAAGTGGAATTGTTGACGGGCGGCGTCCACCGAAGAGGATTGCACTGATAGGTACACCTTCCGGAGATTCCCAGTCAGAAGCGATGCATGGACACTGTTCTGCAGGTGCTGTAAAGCGTGCGTTCGGGTGAGCCATTTCTTCGCCCTTAGGAGCCTTGTCCTTAGGGAATGCGTCGCGCTTGTTGCCTTTCCAGTCAACGAGTTTGCCCTTAGCAGGGTAACCGATTCCTTCCCACCAAACGTCGCCGTCTTCTGTGAGGGCGCAGTTTGTGAAGATTGTGTTCTTTGAAGCAGCTTCGAGAGCGTTTTTGTTAGACTGAGCAGAAGTTCCCGGTGCAACACCAAAGAAACCTGCTTCTGGGTTGATAGCGTAGAGACGACCGTCTTTGCCGAATTTCATCCATGCAATATCATCGCCGACTGTTTCAACTTTCCAGCCAGGGATTGTAGGAATAAGCATTGCGAGGTTTGTTTTTCCACAAGCTGATGGGAAAGCACCTGTAACGTATTTAACTTCGCCCTTAGGATTTGTGAGCTTGAGGATGAGCATGTGTTCGGCAAGCCAGCCTTCTTCGCGTGCAATTACAGAAGCGATGCGGAGAGCGAAACATTTCTTTCCGAGGAGAGCGTTTCCACCGTATCCGGAACCGTAAGACCATACGAGATGTTCTTCCGGGAACTGAGAAATGTATTTCTTTTCAACCGGAGCACAAGCCCATACGCCGTTGTCTTTTTCGCCATTGTTGAGCGGTTTACCAACTGAGTGGAGACATGGAACAAAGTTATCATCAAGATACTTCCATACTTTTTCGCCGGCGCGTGTCATGATGTCCATGTTGAGTACAACGTATTCAGAGTCAGTAAGTTCGATACCGTATTTAGCGATTGGAGAACCGAGAGGACCCATGCAGAACGGAATTACGTACATTGTACGTCCGTGCATACAGCCCTTGTAGAGGCCTTTCATGGTAGCCTTGAGTTCAACAGGGTCGATCCAGTTGTTTGTAGGACCGGCATCTTCCTGAGTTTTAGAAGCAATGAAAGTTCTTTTTTCAACACGAGCAACGTCAGAAGGGTCTGAGCGGAAAAGGTAGCTGTGTGGCTTTTTTGCCAGTGGAGTTGCAAGACCAGCATCAACACAAATTTTTACGAGACGGTCATACTCAGCGTCAGAGCCGTCACATACAACAACCTGGTCAGGTTCGCACATTTTAACGCATTCTTCAATCCAAGACTTGATCTTGGCATTTTTAATGTCATTAACTGTCATTTTAGAATCTCCTCATATAGAAATCTATTTAGCCACGATTATATTGATTTTATAATTCATATTCAATGACAGACTTTGCGAATTTGTCATTAAAAAAACGACTGCTTTCTGCAGGCTGACATTAAGTCCTTATGGCAACAACTTCGATTTTGTTCTAAGATGACCCGCGAGGTAAGTTTTATGAAAGTTGCAATTTTTTTTGGTTCTAAATCTGACAAAGATACGATGAAAAAGGCTGCCGATGTACTTAAAGAATTCGGCATTGAATATAAGGCATTCATCCTGTCGGCGCACCGCGCAGGCGAACTGCTTCACCAGACTGTAAAGCAGGTGGAAGCCGACGGTTTTGAAGTAATCATTGCTGGTGCAGGTCTTGCCGCTGCCCTTCCGGGCGTAATTGCAGGGGCGACGACGCTTCCTGTAATCGGAGTTCCGCTTGAATGTGTAAATCCGGGAGTTTCAAATGGTCTCGGCGGAATGGACGCACTTCTTTCCATCGTGCAGATGCCGTCGCAGATTCCTGTTGCAACGGTGGGAATCAACTCAGCAAAAAACGCAGCGTACCTTGCAGCCCAGATTCTTTCGATAAAATACCCTGAACTGAAGGAAAAACTCACAGCCTTCCGCAAATCCCTTGCGGACGCCGCCGCAAAAACCGGGCTTTATGTAGAACTGTAGGTTTATAGAATAATTTACCCTAATTTCGAGTTTTTACAATAACTTCAAATAGCCTCTCGCCAAAAAACTGTACGACCTCGTGTCGTGCCAAGAAACTT
>CAVJKK010000107.1:0-5531 GCA_963649855.1 Anaerovoracaceae bacterium | reverse complement strand
GAAACTCAGAATGTTTCTTCCATCAGCCTTGAAAGTCTGGACAAAAATGAAACTGAAGAAAGACAGCAGGAGTTTTTTGCAGACTTTACGAGCAATTCCACGAGTTTTGAAAAATTCCCGTTCGCTCTGTGGGCGCGCACCTTGCGGCAGGTCTTGAATTCAGGCGATGAGAAACTGTTACAAAAAAATACGGCGAAGGGCGTTTTTGAGCTGAGGCTTGCTATTTCAAGGCATCTTTTTGAATTCCGCGGTATAAACGTTCTTCCCGAACAGATTGTCATAGGCTCGGGAACTGAAAGTCTTTACACGATGCTGGTTCAGCTTCTAGGACGTGAAAGGGTTTTTGCCGTTGAAAACCCCGGCTACCACAAGGCTTCTGCCGTTTTTGAACTGAACGGAGCTGAAACCGTGCCGGTCAGCCTTGATTCTTCGGGAATTAAAATGGAAGAACTTGAAAAGTCAGGTGCGGACGTTCTGCATGTTTCTCCGAACCACAATTTTCCGACGGGAATTGTAACACTTTCACAACGCAGGCGGGAAATCCTTGACTGGGCGCAGGAAAAGAAAGAGCGGTGGATAATCGAAGACGACTACGACAGCGAATTCCGCTTTAACGGAAAACCGCTTCCGCCCCTGCAGAGCATTGACAGCGCGCAGAAGGTAATCTACATAAACACGTTCACGAAAACCCTCGCGCCATCGCTGCGCATAAGCTACATGGTATTACCGCAAAGCCTTCTGGAAGATTTTGAAAAGAAACTCGGTTTTTTTGCGTGCCCGGTAAGTTCTTTTGAACAGTTCACGCTTGCCCGGTTTATCAGCGAAGGTCACTACGAAAAACACATCGTAAGGATGAAAAACTTTTACAGAAACCTCCGCAATTCTCTCGTAACGGCGATTAAGAAAAGCGACATGGAAGGAAAATTCAAAATCTACGAAAAGGAAGCGGGACTGCATTTTCTTTTAAGCGTTGATTCTCCGCAGAAAATCGAAGTGCTTGAAGAAAAGTTGAAGGCAAACGGAATAAATCTCCGACGGCTCGACAGTTTCTATTACGGCAGAAGTCCGGACGGGAACGAAAAGACATTTGTAGTAAATTACAGCGGAATAAAAAAGGAGAAAATAGAAAAGTCAGTTGAACTTTTACAGGACGCACTAAAGTAAAATTCACGGGAATTTAACAGCGGGGTAACTCATTTTGCAAACATTGCGCTATAATTCTGGTATGAAATCTCAAAAAGAAATGTCGGTTGAGCAGAAACTGCTCCAGCTTGTAGACGAAATTGTAGAACTCTCTGACGAAAAAGACGATTTACCGCAGAAAGTGATGAACATTCTGATTGCGGACGAAGAAATCCAGGCGATTCAGGATTATGCGAACAATGTTTCAATCGTGCGCCTCGGTTTTAACGACCACGGGCCTGTTCACATGCGCACGGTCTGCAGAAACGCACTCAAAATGCTGAAAATCCTTCACCTTGCGGGAATCAAGACGAGCCTTGAAAAAGAAGAAGCCGGAACTTTTACGGACAGCGTGACGGCGATTGTGCTTGCAAGTTTTATGCACGATTTCGGCATGACAATCGGACGGCAGGACCACGAACTTTATTCGGGAATCCTCGCCTTCAACATGATTGAACGCATCCTGCAGGAAGTTCTTCCGGGAAAAGACAACCTGAACCGCAGGATTGTGATTCGTTCCATGGCACTTGAAGGAATTTTAGGGCACATGGGAACGCGGAAAATCCACTCGATTGAAGCAGGGCTCATCCTGATTGCAGACGGCTGCGACATGACAAAGGGAAGGGCGCGTATTCCGATGGAGATGAATTTAAAGCCGACTGCAGGGGACATTCACAAGTATTCTGCAAACTCGATTGAAAAGGTAAAAATTCTTGCCGGTGACGAAAAACCGATAAAGATTGAAGTCCACATGAGCGCGGACGTAGGCTTTTTTCAGATTGAAGAAGTGCTTCTGCAGAAAATCAACTGCAGCCCGTCTAAAAACTTTATAGAACTGTACGCTGGAGTTGACGGTCAGGAAATGAAAAAATATCTGTAGGTGAGGGCGCGCGGTAGAATATTCCGCGCGTTTTTGCTTATAATTTACAAAAATCTATCGACAATATTTTTTATTTTTACTAGAATGAGCCCGTTCGTTCGATTCCGGGCGAAAATCTTTTTTAAGGAGCGCATGAGATGACTGAATACTTTGAAAAATTAGTCCGCCAGAATTTCCGCAACGGCGTCATGTGCCTTTCTTTCTAGCTCCGTTTTAACGGACGCATCTTTTTTATTTCCACTATTTTTATTGACTAGATTACGTAGTCAAAACCGTTGAATTCGCGGTTTTTTTCGGCAATCTGTTCAAGCGTGATGCTGTCAACGTAATTGTTTACGGCGTCGTCAAAGCCCTGCCAGAAACTGTCGTTGCCGACTGTAGAAACGGTGTTGTTTTCGGCTGTGCCTTTGGGGCTCAAATCACCTTCCATGGCACGCAGGATTTCTCCGGCGGTGTATTTGTCCGGAGTTTTTGAAAGCCTGTAACCGCCGTTATTGCCGCGAAGTCCCGTAACAAGCCCTGTTTTGCTGAGCTGCATGAGAATCTGTTCAGCGTACTTGGCGCTTAAGTTGTGACGGTGGCTTAAAAGTTTGAGGGCGATATATTTTGACGGATCCTGCTCCGCAAGGTCTGCCATAAGCAAAAGTGCATACTGACCTTTTGTAGAAATTTTTAACATTGATGTTCTCCAGATTACCTGAGATTTTGATTATATCACTTATCAGAACCAATCTGAAGAGCATGAAAAGGGAGCTGAATATATGGCGATTATTGAACTGAAAAACATCTGCAAGAGTTTTGTTCAAAACGGAAAAACTTTTAACGCCGTGGAAAATGCGTCCGTTTCAATCAACAAAGGCGAAATCTTCGGAATCATCGGTTTCAGCGGGGCGGGGAAGTCAACCCTGGTGCGCACAATCAACCTGCTCGGGCGGCCGACCAGCGGGAGCGTGACTGTAAAGGGTAAGGATTTTCTTTCACTTTCACAAAAAGAACTGCGCGCCGAACGAAAGAAAATCGGAATGATTTTCCAGCACTTCAACCTGATGAAAAGCCGCAATGTTTTTGACAACGTGGCGTTTCCGCTCAAATATTCGGGACTTTCAAAAGCAGAAATCTCTGCAAAAGTTCATTCCCTGCTGGAACTCGTTGAAATCAGCGACAAGGATAAGAATTTCCCGAGCCAGCTTTCCGGCGGTCAGAAGCAGCGTGTGGCAATTGCCCGTGCCCTTGCAAATGACCCGGACATCCTTTTGTGTGACGAAGCGACTTCTGCACTTGACCCGACGACGACAAAGTCAATCTTAAAGCTTTTAAAGAAACTGAACCGTCAGCTCGGACTTACAATCGTAATCATCACGCATCAGATGGAAGTTATCAAGGAAATCTGCGACAGGGTTGCGGTCATGGAACACGGAAAGATTGTTGAACAGGGGGAGGTTTTCGACATCTTTGCAAATCCAAAGGAAGAAGTGACGAAACGCTTCATCAAGGCGACTTCAAGCCTGACAAAAATCGAAGAACTGATTGAAGAAGACAGCCCGGTCGTTCACCTTGAGCCGGGAGAATATCTTGTCCGATTTACGTACATTCAGAAAAACGTGAGCGAGCCTTTAATCAGTGCGACTTCGCGGATTTACGACGTTACGATGAACATTATTTTTGCGGAAATTGAAATCGTGCAGGACGCTCCCATCGGCGGAACGATTGCAATCATCAGCGGAAAGAAAGAAGCGATTGAACGCGCGCTTGAACATATCCGTGAAGAAAATGTTGGCGTGGAGGTTTTGAAAAATGCATGAACTCTTACTGAAAATTCTGCCGAATCTGATGGCAAATAAACGCTATGTGAATTTTGGAATTTCAATTCTTCAGACTGTGCAGATGACGCTGTGGTCTGGGGCAATCAGTTTTGTGCTCGGTCTTGTTTTCGGTGTTACCCTCGTTGTAACAAAGAAAGGTGCAATCCTTGAAAATAAGGTTGTGTTCCAGATTCTGGACAAGGTGATTAACTTTTTCCGGTCGATTCCGTTCATCATTCTGCTGACAGGCGTCATGCCTTTAAGCCGTCTGATTATGGGAACTTCGATTGACGTCCGCGGTGCGATTGTGCCTCTGGTTTTTGGAACTGTTCCGTTTTTCAGCCGTCAGATTGAAAGTGCACTTTCGGAAGTTGATGACGGACTTGTTGAAGCGGCGGTGAGCATGGGCTTGAATCCGTGGGACATAGTTCTCCGTGTTTATTTGAAAGAAAGCATTGGTCCGATTGTGCGCGGAACGATGATTACGACGGTGAGTTTAATCGGACTGACGGCGATGGCAGGCGCGGTCGGTGCTGGCGGACTCGGAAACTTTGCGATTCAGTACGGGCACGATATGAACATGCAGGACATCACCTGGGTTACGATTGTGCTTCTGGTCGTTGTGGTAAATCTGATTCAATGGGCAGGAATCAGATTTATAAAAAAACATTCACATTAAGGTTAAAAAACTTTCACAGGAGGAAAGTATGAAAAAATTAACGGCAATTCTTGCGGGGGCTGTGGCTCTTACTTCGGTTCTTTTTACGTCTTGCGGTGAAAAGAAAGACAATGTTGTAAAACTCGGGGTTGTTGGCGCAATGTATGAAGAACTGTGGGCTTCTGCAAAGGAATCCCTTAAAAATGAAGGAATTGATCTGCAGATTGTGCTTTTTACGGATTACAGCACGCCGAATACGGCTCTTGCAAACGGTGATATTGATTTGAACTCTTTTCAGCACAGAATCTTTTTGCAGGCGGACTGTCAGGCGCGCGGTTACGATTTAAAGATTGTCGGAAATACTTTCATTATTCCGCTCAATCTCTATTCGACAAAGGTTAAGTCTGTGGCTGAACTCAAGGAAGGCGCGGTCGTTGCAATTCCTGATGACGTTACAAACGGCGGTCGTGCGCTCAAGGTTTTGCAGGATGCAGGACTTGTTACGCTCAACGAAAGTGCGGGCTTCAATCCGAGAATCAACGATGTCGTAACGAGCAGAGTTCAGATTAAGGAACTGAAGGCAAACACGATTCCTGCTGCGCTGCCGGATGTTGACGCTGCAATCATCAATGGAAACTTTGCCTTAAGCTTTGGAATTAAAACGCAGGATGCAATTTTTGCGGACACAAGCCTTACAGAAAAAAATTACTGGAACCTTATTGCGGCAAATGCAGAAAGCCTGAAAGATCCGCAGAAAGTTGAAAAATTCCGCAAGGTTGTCGCTGCATTCCAGAGTGCAGAAACAGAAAAAGAATTCAACGAAACCTACGGCGGCTACTTTATAAAAGCAGGCTGGGACGAAGATGAATTTTCTTCTCTTGTTAAATAGAAGAAATGTCAACTTTTTAATTTGACAATGTATCTGAATTCCGGTTTTTTACATTCTGCAAATTGAAAAAAAGGCGTAGGGAGGGGCTGGCACAAACAGAGCTAGGCATACCTGCCTCCT
>CAVJKK010000106.1:0-5565 GCA_963649855.1 Anaerovoracaceae bacterium | reverse complement strand
GCACAAACTGAACTTGAACGAAGTGATACTTCAGTTTGATGACGGGGCTGACCGAGAGCCTTTTTAAGACAGTAAAATGCAAAAATCCGAAGTTTAACCAAAGCGCATTTATAATTTTAACCTCTGGGAGCGGAATAAGTTATGGAACAGAAAAAAACTTTATGGATTGTTGCGGCTGCAGGTGTGTTTTTACTGGTAGTTGCCGGCGCTGCAATTCTGCTTTCTTCACAAAAAAACAGTTCTTATCAGAATAATTTTAATCCTTCGGAAGGCTGGGTTTCTTCTGCAAAAGCTCCGGAATCTTCATTTGCTCCGGAACATCCAGAGCCACAGCCTCCGGCTCAGAATTACGCAGAAAATTCTTTTGACGGAGTTGCACCTCTTTCACACGAACAGCCGCTGAACAGTCAGCCGGCTCAGACAATGCCACAATCTCAAGCCTCTCAGCCACAGCAGACAACTGCACAGACTTCTGACGCACCGGCACAGATAAAAGCCGACAACGTGACTGTAATTGCGGACAATACTCTCGTTTACGGCACGGGCACGACGACCACAATCGATCTGAACGCGCTCAAGTCAAATCCGGCACCACAGACAAACGTAACTCCGCAGAACTCTTACACCGCAACCCAGATGGAAACAAACGGCGCTTCACAGTCAGTTTCAAAAAATACCGCTTCGTCAGAATACAAGGCATCTTCTGACAGTTACTATGCGCCGGCAGCAAAGAAAGCCGTACCTAAAAAAGAAGCCGTAAAGAATACAGTTTCTTCAGCAAAGCCGAAAACCGCCACAAAAAACACGACAAAGGCAGTTGCAAAACCAAAGGCACAGCCTTCAAAACCTGCATCGTTCTGGATTCAGGTAGGTTCGTATGAAGCGAAAAAATCCGCAGACGAAGCACGCACGATTCTCGAAGACAACAAGATTCAGAATGAAGTGTTCACATACACAAATTCAAAAGGCAAACTCTTCTACCGCGTGCGCGTAGGTCCATACACGACAAAAAGCGAAGCCGAATACTGGAAAAACAAGATTTCCGCACTGGACACCTTCGCGAAGTCGGAAAGCTACGTAGTTCAGAATTAAAAAAGTGAATTTATCAAATAACTTCAAATAGCCTTTCGCCAAAAACCCGAATTTATAATTTTTTTTCACTTTTTTTCTGAAAAAATGTGTAAAAATGCTTTTTCAGCGCCATTTATATGGTGATGAAAAAGATTATTTTTATTCTGCTTTTATGCAGACCGCTTTTCGCTGAACCTTTTTTCTTTAACCTGCACTTGAAAAACACCGGCACGTTCTGTTTTTCACCGGAAGAAAAAAGCACGTATTTGGGTGCGCTCGGCACTTACCTCAATTTTAACTGCGTTTCGCTGCGCGGTTTTACGACCATTCCCCAGATGCCGCTCACTGATTTTCCAGTCCTGTTTTCTTCCCGCGACTTTGCCTCCATCTTTACGAAAAACCGCTGGGGTGCTGACATTCAGCTTTTCAAAAAGACACTGAATGTGCGGGCAGGCTCGCTCAGTTTTTCCCGCAGCATCTCAAGGCTCAAAAATCCCGTTCCCTACCTTTCTTCAAGCCCGGTCGTAAAAACTTTCACTTCAACTTCGGGAATCGGCACTTCCCTTCCGTCGCTTTCTTCAACAAAAAAGCCTTTTGCCGTCTATTCCGCTTTAAATCTTTTCAGCATAAAACTTCCGTTTGCGTTTCAGACGGCATTCTGCCCGGAAGATGAAGCATTTTCATTTTCTGCAAACACGAAAATCATTTTTTCAAAGCGGATTTACTTAAAAACTTACGCGACCTTTTCTTCAAATATTCTCGAAAACAATTCTTCCTACATAAAACGTCAGAACGCAGCCTTTCAGAAAGGACGATTTTCCGCCTTTTCACTCGAAAACTCGTTTACGTCGCCCGCCTTAAAAATCAACTTCAATGCAGGACTTCATCAGAATCCCGGCTCAAAAAACATTCTGTGGCTCAACTCAAAACTTCGCTTTACGGCAGGTCAGTTCCGCCTTGACGCAGGCGCATACGCAATTCCGCAGACGCCCGGAAAAGTTACGGCAGTTCCGCTCATTTCAACGGATTCTTCAATCATAAAGACAGTTGAACAGACGGTCATAAATCCGCAGGTCATCTTTTTATTCAAAAATAACGCCACTTTGACGCTCGGCATTGCCGCTTCCCAGACTCAGAAAATCGCCGGCACAACAAAAATTGCACTTTTGAACGTTGCAAGAATCACGGCGGGACTTTTATTTGAACAGAAGGATTTTACGCTCAAATCAAACTTTACGGCAGGCAACCTTCTCCTTGAAGGAACACCGCCCACAAAATCAACGACGCCGGACACGTTCTACGAAGGTTCGCTTTCTGCAAATAAAAATGCGAAAAATTTCCGGGCAAACTTTTCTTCAAAATACCGCCACTACCCGCCTTCTGACAAAACCGACGACACCAGGCAGGAATTTTCTGCGGACGCGGGCGCTTCATTCGGAAAATCACGCTGCATAAAACTTACCGCCGGCTGGGATTCAACGATAAAAAACGGCGAAAAAACCGCCTCAGAATATTCACTGGGAGCCGCGTGGAGTTTTAAGAAAAAATATTTTTCATCCACAGTAAAAGTAACATTCAGCCAGAAATCAAACTGAAACCAGACCACGACAGGACGTCGTGCTTAATCATTCACCGGCAGAAGTCCGTGTTCCAAAAAGCTGAAATAACTGTTCCGCGTAACAATGATGTGGTCTAGAATCGGCAGTCCTAAAATCTCGGCTGCATGGCACAAGTGACGCGTGGTTTCCATGTCTGCTTCCGACGGCTGTGCAAGTCCGCCCGGGTGATTGTGTGTCAGGATAAGCCCCGACGCACGTTCTTTCAGCGCATCCGCAAAAATGTCTCCCGCCTTCAAAACCGCCATGTTCTTGCTTCCGACCGAAAGCACGCGGATATTCATGATTTCCTTTGCTCCGTTTACGGTTACGGTAACAAAATGTTCACTGCTCTGCATCGCGTAGTGTTTTATGAACGGAATCACGTCCTGAGGCTTATCGACAACCGCCTGCGGATTTCTGTTGTGCCGTCGCCCGAGTTCAAGGGCTGCCATAACGCAAAGCGCCTTGCTCAGTCCCACGCCCGGGATTCTCTGAAGATTTTCAAGCCAGTTTTCAGGATTGTTCGCGCACAAAACCTTCAAAATCTTTTCAGACATGTCTTCCACGGGCATTTTTTTTGTACCCGAGCCCAGAATCAGCATCAAAAGTTCGCGGTCATTCGGAAAAGAAAGTCCGTTCCTCAAAGTCAGCTGCCTTAAATCGTTTTCTTCCGTAAAGTTCATTTTTTTACCTCTTTGTCTTTTTATGTACGCACAGTCTCTGCGCGTGTTTTCAGTCTTTACCGGCTTTTCAGGGTTCCGCGTCTTCACGCTCCATTGGCACTTCGTGCCAACGCCTTCGGCGCCCTTACAATCCGGCGTAGAGCTTTTTTCCTTCACTATATAAATGGCGCTGATTATTCATTTTTGACAATTTTTTTTCAAAAAAAATTGTTTTTTTCCGATATTTTTAACATGAAAGCCCAGAAATCCCTCAAAATCTCAAAAAACTGCCTTTTATTCACCGCACTTATTTCCATTTCATTTTTATTCTTTTCATGCGTGAGCACGGCGCAGAAAGAAGTTCCGTCATGTTCAAGAAAACTGCTCGACAGGGGCATAAAGACGGATTCCCAGCTTACAGAGTTTTTTCTGTCCGAAAACCCGGACGTTCCGCTTCTGCGCGTAAAAAGTCTTGCCGCAGACTACATTGCAGAAGCACAGGCGGAAGGAATCAACAGTGACGCGGTCTTCGTTCAGATGTGCCTTGAAACAGGCTTTTTGAGGTTCGGGAATCTTGTAAAGGCGGAGTGGCACAATTACTGCGGGCTCGGCGCAATGGATGCGGCAAATCCGGGCGAACAGTTCAAAGACCAGAAGACCGGGGTCCGCGCGCACATTCAGCATCTGCAGGCGTATGCAACGGACGAAAGCGTAAAATTAAACCAGCCGCTCGTAGACCCGCGCTACAGCTGGGTGCACAAGACAAAGCACGCCGAAACGGTTTTTGACCTCGCAGGAAGCTGGGCAACCGACCCGGCATACGGAACAAAATTAGACTCACTGCTTTATAAATTAGAAAATTTTAACTAGAATATCCCACAAAAAATCGGGTTTAGGTTTATATACATGCTCAAATAGCCTTCCGCCGGGAACCTGCCACGAGCCGCGTGGTTGAGACAAGCTCAAGACGCGTTCGTGGACAGAACCCCGGCTACGGCTATTTGATGATTTACATAAAAATAAACCCGAGTTTTGTGTAAGTGCTTTATTTTCTAAAGTGCATCGAGGGGTCTTATGACTGACAGAATTAAAATCAGGAAATTCTATCCGAATTATTTTTCGTTTTTGTGCCAGGGGGCTATGGTTTTAGTCATCGGCGCAATTCTTCCTTATCTCATTGAAGAAGCTCATCTGAACTACACGCTTGCAGGCACGCTTCTTTCCGCTTTCGCAATCGGGAACTTTCTTGCAAGTTTTGTCTTCCCTGCGCTCGAAAAGCTTGCCGGCCGCAAACCCGCAATCTTAATTACGGCGACCATCATTCCGCTCGGTCTTTTTGCCGTTACGCTCATTCCGCCGGTTTGGGTGATGATTCTTCTTTTTACCGTGCTTGGTATCTGCCGCGGCTGCAACTCAATCATCAACAACGCGTACATCAACGAAAACTCTGACGGCAGCCCTTTTGCGCTCAACATCCTCCACATGACTTTTGCAATCGGTGCTTTTGCTGCTCCGATGCTCGCTTCTGTCTTTTTTAACAGCGGCTTTACATGGCGCGCAATCGTCTACACAATCGCCGTAGCTTCGGCAGTTGCCGTAGTTCTTTTTACACAACTCGACTTAAAGGAAAAACCTGCAGAACTAAAAGCTTCATCACAGAGCGCCGCCGGCTCAGGACGCAGATTCTACAAAATGGGAATTTTCTGGATTTCAGGCTTAATCCTCTTTTTCTACCTCGGACTTGAAAACTGCGTAAACGGCTGGTTCGTAACATATTTCCGTTCAACCGGAATCATGAGCAGCAACTACGCAAATGAACTCGTGTCGTTTACATGGCTAGCTGTTCTTTTCGGAAGGCTTTTTACCGCGCTCATCTCGACGAAAATCAAAAAGCAGAACATCATACTCACGGACTGCATCGCAACATCAATCTGTTTTATCGCCATGGTTTCAACAAAAAATCTCGCCGTGATTACGGTTTCAATCGTCGCAATGGGCTTTTTCTTTGCGGGAATCTACGCCACGTCTATCGCCAACGCACATGACGCAATCGCAGGCTCTGACCTCGGAACAAGCATGCTCCTCGCAATCGCAGCCATCGGAGGAATCCTCGCACCTCAGCTTGTAGGTTCTGTCGCAGATAAAATCGGGCTGGCAGGTTCAATCGGAATCCTCACAGTAAACGCCGCAGCGATGATAATTTTCTCAATCGTCAATAAAGTGATGAACAGATA
>CAVJKK010000105.1:0-5567 GCA_963649855.1 Anaerovoracaceae bacterium | reverse complement strand
GGACAGAACAGCGCAGAGTTTTCAGCACAGCGCTTTATCACGGAAAACGAATCTCAGTTTTCTTTTTTCACCTTGAAAAACTCAATTCCCGTCACCATAAAGACGACGCCTCAGAACAAAACGGCTTCCGTTGCACTCTGCATTGCAGGCGGTGAACTTTTATTTGCAAATCAGAATGCCGGGCTTGCTTCCACCCTCGCAAACTCACTTGCAGCCGTAATCCAGTGGGGCTTAGACGGTCTGTATCAGGCACAGGTTCTTTCACTTCCGGCAAAGGTGAGCGCCCAGACCTGCGCAGAATATTCGCTTTTAACGGTCACGTGTTCAGCCGCAGACGTAAACACCTGCCTCAACACAATGTCGCAGTGCATCATTTTCGGAGACATAACGCCCGCCCTTGCCGACGGAATCACCTACGACTTACGAACGCAGTGGCGCATAAAAACACTCACACCGGATTTTCAGCTGTTGTGCGAAGCAGCGCGGACAATCTGGCAGGATTCAAACAACAATACTTCAGCCAGAAATCTTTACGACGACACGAAAGACCGCCCTTCACAGATGGATTTTACGCAGATTCAGGCAGTCTACCCTTCAATTCTGGACTCAACCCGCTTCAGCCTCATCCTTACGGGAGGAACGGTACACACGGCGGAATTTGAACAGACCTTAAACTCAACCTTCGGGGAACTGACCACGCACAAAGCCACCGAGGACATCAGCACAAAAATCGAAAAAAAGCCCCTTCCCAAAAAGGCAAGAAAACTCCAGCTCCGTCATCAGTTTTTCACGGACGTAAGCGCAGACAAGGCAGGTCCGCGCCCGGCAGTTCTGATTCCGACGACGGATTTTTCAGACCCGCTTCTGTACGTTGAAGAAGGACCTTCCCTTTCCTCAACCGACAGCGCACTCTTTAACGCCCTCCTTTATCTCTTACAGGACAGACTTCAGAAAGCAGTGAGCGCACAGAACGAAGGACAGACCGTAAAAGTAAAAGCGCCGGACATGGATTTTCCGTACGCGCAGATAATCATCACAAAAATAAAGCACACGTCGCGCACGGACAGCCTCTACTCAGCCACGCTCCGCAGCATAAACACAGAACTGGAAGAACTCGTCAACAAAAACACGGACGGCGTAATCGACACCGAAAAAGACGAACTTTTAGAAGAACTCGAAAATCTCTGGCTTCTGCACGAACTCGAAAGCACCGCCACCACAGAAGGCACCGCCGCCTTAATCCAGAAAAGCGCAGCACTCGGCAACCCGAAACTCTATTTAGAGCAGTACAAAGCCGTAAGCCGCGCCACCGCCGGAGACTATTATCTGATTTTCAATTCGTTTTTCACGCAGACACCGCCCTTACGAATCTATTCCGCCGACTCAAAAAAGTAACTCAAAGAGAGGGGCGCCTGCCCCTGCGCTCCAGCCGCGCACGCGCGTCTTCCGCTACCCCCTCCTGCGGGGACACCCCGCAACGCCCCGTCAGTCTACAGAAGTTTGCAGAGTATCCACTGCGGAAAAACCACAATCGCAAAAAACACGAGGCTTATCCACGTAAAAGTCCTGATAAACGTCTTAGATTTTCCCGGATATTCATGCACGTAAATCCTCAGATTTATTACAGACGCAAGGCTTCCGATAATCGAGCACAACCCGGCGCTGTCAAGTCCGTATAAAAGCGCACGCAGCTCCGTCATATCGGTAAACGGCCACAGCACGATCGAAGCCGGCACGTTGCTTATAATCTGGCTCAGCACAATCGAACAGACGTATTCATGCCCGCGCACGACCTTCTGCAGAAAAACGGCAATCGCAGCATTTTTGCACACCGAAGCCGAAAACACAAAAAAACAGAGAAACGTCAGCAGAAGGACATAGTCAGTCTTTAAGAGAATCTTTCTGTCAAAAATCAAAAGGGCAGCAGCAACAAAAACCGTTACGAACGGCCAGAAACGCGTCCGGCTCACAATCGTAAAAATAATCAGCGCAAACAGCGCAAAGTAAAGGATTCTCTTTCCGCGTCTTTCTTTCTGCCAAGCGCGGTCAAAGCCCGCATCATTCGTTTCAATTTTTTCTTTTCCGTCCCTGCGGTACAAGAAACAGATAAATCCGTAAAGAAGGAAAATGCTCATAATCCACAGAGGAGCCATCATCTTCATAAAATCGCCGGCAGCAATTCCGCTCTGACTAAACAGAAACAGATTCTGCGGACTTCCGAACGGCGTCAGAAGGGAGCCGCGGATTGCGGCAATATTTTCAAATGCAAGCACCGGAAGAATGTACTTTTCCTTACCGCCCGCCCTGAACATGATGAGCGTAAGCGGAACAAAAATAATGAGCGAAACGTCGTTCGTGACGAACATCGACGAAAAAAACACACCGTACACAAAAAAAACAGTAAGGCTCTTCATCTTTGAAAGCCTTGAAGTCTTCTGCAAAAGCGGATTAAAAATCTCTTCCTGCTTAAAGCCCTCAAGCACCGAAAGCAGCATAAAAAGCGTAGCAAGCGTCTTCCAGTCAATCTCATGCAGAAGGCTCAAATCCGGCGGCGTAATAAAAAGAGAAGCAAGAGCCGCAATAAGCGCAACCGAAAGCATCATTTCCTTTTTAAAAAATCTGATTATCAGTGCAAACATTCAATTTTCCCGCATTGTAATTTAAAAAACAAAAAACCCGATACTCAAAACAAGTACCGGGTTTTTCGGCTCCTGCTGGGCTTGAACCAGCGACACACGGATTAACAGTCCGTTGCTCTACCGACTGAGCTAAGGAACCATATCGTTCGTAGAACGTGAATACATACTACAAAAAATCCAGAAACGTGTCAACAAACGGACATGTAAAAACTCAAAAAAAATTGATTTTCTCAGTGTGCGTTTTACCTTATCAGTTCCCACACGAAAATCCAGATAAAGGCTATTACGCAGATCATTTTTATTCCCGTTCCGAGCAGAAAGCCTATAAATGAACCGGCTGCGGCTTTTAGTGCTTTGACGGTATCGTCAGGATTTGCAATCATTTCGCCGATGAACGCGCCGGCAAACGGACCAATCAAAATAAAAACAGGTCCAAGGAACATCGCAACCACAAGACCGATTGTCGCACCCCATACGGCGCTTTTGCTTCCGCCGAACTTTTTTGTAAGCCACGGCTGCAAAACCGTATCCAGCACAGTCACAATTATCGTAATAATTCCCGTAACGATAATCACGCTTTTTGGGGTGAGCGTCAGCGTACAGAAATGAGCAACAAAAAGTCCCGCCCACGCAAGAGGAACGCCCGGCAAGGCAGGCACGACACAGCCAATCAGACCGATAACCAGCAGAAAGCCCGCCAGCACGGCAAATAAAATACCAGAATCCATACCATCGATTTTATGCTATAATCGCGCATATGACAATTTTTGAAGAAAAAAAACTTCTGCGCGCAAAGATAAAATCCGTCTTACGGCAAAAATATTCAGATGAAACGGCAAGACAGAAAGCGAGCCTTGAAGTCTGCAAAAAAATTGAACGGGACAGTTTTTATCGCTCCGCAGAGATGATTTTTTTCTACATTCCGTGCGGAGTTGAACTGGACGTTCTTCCTCTTTTAAAATCCGCACTAAAATCAAACCGCAGAGTCTGCGTACCGCGCGTCATAAATGGCACAAGCCTGATGGAATTTTATTTTCTTGAAAAATCACTTTCTTTAGAGGAACAACTGGAAACCGGCGCATTCGGAATTTCAGAGCCGAAAGAGACGCTTCAAAAGGTTGAATTAAACGATTCTTTGAAAGGCAAAAAGATTTTCATGATAGTTCCGGGACTTGCATTCACGGAAGACGGAAAAAGGCTCGGCAAGGGAAAAGGCTTTTACGACCGCTACCTTCCACAACTGAAAAACACGAGCTGCGAACTCTGCACGGCAGGCACAGGCTATGAAGAACAGCTTGTTCAGTATATTCCGGAAGAAGAAACAGACTTTACGCTCGATAAAGTGATTATGTTTAACCACTGACTGTCTGCCAAATATATGGGATTTATTTTCGGAAAAACTACTTTTTTACATTATTCCCGCACAAGCACGGCTTTTGTCGTGTCGTAGGCGTATTTCAAGCCTATGCTGAACAGAACGGGAATGAGCGACAGAAACATTTTTATTCCGCTTTTGCCGCCGCGCGCAAACCACGCACGTTTCAGCTGATTCCAGATTTTAAACACTGCGGGAATAAAATTGATGAACATCGAAACCACCAGCGCAAATCCTGCCTTTTTGCTGCACGGAAGGACACGGCGCACGGCACATTCAATCTTTTCAATTCCTTCCCGGAGTTCAAGCGAAGTCGAAGTTTTGAACATCAGGGCTGCACTCTGATTGCATGCAAAAAACTTTACGATGGTAGCAAACGTTTTTTCATCGTGAATGCATTTTCTGAACGCTTCTAAAAATCCTGCTGGAAATCCGAGTTCAGGATAATTTACATAAGTGGCGGAAATCAAATCTATCAGATACAAAAAAAATCCGTACCACAGAACAGGCGTCAAATCCGTGAGCTGCTCGCGCAGTGTAAAGTGAAGGAAACAGAACAGCACGAACTGAATCAGGACAAACACCGCCGAAAAATGCCACCCGAGCGAAAAAACTGCAACGTTAAACAGAGGAATGAAAAGAATCTTGCACCACGCGCTCATTTTGTGAAAAACGCTGCGCCCTGCCTTGTAACTGAACGCCGAATACATTTACCACACCAGGTCGCTCAGAGATGAATACGCATTCAGCGGATTGCGGATGTTCCACTGTTCGAGGTCTGTTTTCAGTGCATCTGCCGGCAGACCGTCAAAAACTTTGTCGCCGCGGAACAAAACCACAAATTTGTCTGCAAGTCCAAGACACTTTTCAAGTTCGTGACTTAAAATGATTACCGTTTTTTTATCTTCGTGGAGTTTTTCTATCAGCACATTCACCTGCTTTACGCCACCATAATCAAGGTTTGCGTACGGTTCGTCAAAAATGATTACCGGAAAATCCATAGCGAGCATGCAGGCAACCGCAAGCCGCCTCTTTTCTCCACCGGACAAAAATCGCGCCGGATAATCCGCTTTTGCCGTAAGTCCGACCTGCTCCAGCGCAGTGTTCACCGCCTGCAGAACGTCTTTTTTGTTTCTGCCCTGATTTTTCGGTCCGAACGCAATGTCTTCGCGGGGAGTTTCGCCTAAAATCTGCGTGTCCGCTTCCTGAAAAACAAGTCCCGCCCGCGCAAAAGAAGTTACGCTGCCACGGTCGGCTTTTTCCAGCCCTGCGATTATGTTCATCAGCACGCTCTTGCCCGAACCGTTTTCTCCGCCGATTACGGTGACAGTGCCTTCTTCAATTTCAAGGGAAACGTCGTTTAAGGCTGTTTTTCTGCCTTCACTGGTAGCGTAAACTTTTGTAACGTTTTCAATTTTAATTTTATTCATACAGATACATCGCGACTACCGGGCGCAGTTTTAATGAAATCAAAATTACAACTATAGCTTTTATTGAATCTGCAGGTAAGAATGGTGCACAGAATGCCGTTACGAAGAGTTTTAACGCTCCGC
>CAVJKK010000104.1:0-5579 GCA_963649855.1 Anaerovoracaceae bacterium | reverse complement strand
CTGTGAAGGTCTTTACAGAATTCTCAACAAAGAAATCAAACCTGCTGAACTCATCAACAGACTTCTTACGACTGGAAAAATCGACTGAAAATAAACGGAAAGACAGATGCTTGAGAAAATTACAAACACTTTCAGTAACATTGTCCGCACGATAAGCGGAAAATCTATAATCACAGAAAAAAACATTGAAGAAACCGTCGAACAGATAAAGATGGCTCTCCTCGAAGCCGACGTAAACCTTCGTGTCGTACGCCGCTTCGTAAATGCAACGATTGAAGAAGCAAAAGGCGAAAAAGTCCTCCGCGCAGTTGATCCGGGACAGCAGTTCGTAAAAATCATCTATGACCGCATCGTAAAAATGCTCGGCGATGAAAAGGCTGACCTTCAGTTAAAAGGACCGGACACTCAGTCTGTAATTCTTCTCCTTGGTCTGCAGGGTGCCGGAAAAACGACCGCTGCCCACAAGCTCGCAGCCCGCCTCGTAAAAGAAGGACGCAAGCCCGTAATGGTTGCCTGTGACCTTGTCCGCCCTGCCGCCGTTGAACAGTTAAAGGCGCTCGGACAGAAAATCGGTGTAAACGTTTATGCAGAAGACGGCGCAAAAGATGCCGTAAAAGTTGCAAAGAACGGAATTTCGTACGCAAAGAAAAACGGATTTGATACTGTAATCGTCGATACTGCCGGACGCCTTCAGATTGATGAAGAGATGATGGCAGAACTCGTTGCCGTTAAAAAAGCAGTTGACCCGCAGGAAGTTCTCCTCGTTGCCGATGCAATGACGGGTCAGAATGCAGTTGACGTTGCAAAATCATTTGACGAACAGCTTGGACTTACAGGCGTAATCCTCACGAAGTTTGACTCAGATGCCCGCGGTGGTGCAGCGCTTTCCCTTAAGACGATTACCGGAAAGCCGATTCTGTTCATCGGTACGGGTGAAAAAACAGACGACTTTGAACCGTTCCATCCGGACAGAATTGCAAGCCGCATCCTCGGCATGGGCGACATCGTAAGCCTTGTTGAAAAAGCACAGCAGACGGTCGATGAAGAACAGGCGATAAAGCTGCAGCAGAAAATGGCGCGCAACGAGTTTACGCTCAATGACATGCTCGACCAGTTTGAAAACGTCGGAAAGATGGGCAGCGTAAGTTCGCTTCTTGATATGATTCCGGGACTTGCAGGACAGATTGACGAAAGCAAGATTGACATGTCGGGAATGAAAAGACAGAAGGCAATCATTCAGGCGATGACACAGAAGGAACGCAATAATCATCTGATTATCGGACCGAGCCGCAGAAAGAGAATTGCAAAGGGGAGCGGAACGAGCGTTGCGGAAGTCAACAAGCTGATTAAACAGTTTGAAAAAACAAAGCTTACGATGAAAAAACTTACTAAAAACCGCGGAATGCAGGCAAAACTCATGCAGGGAATGGCTGGCATGATAGGCGGAAACTTCCCCGGCGGATTTCCAGGCTTTGGAAGATAGTTCGTTTTAATGTTCGCTGAAAAATATCATAAGATACTCTGTCCGGATTTCCCTTCGTGGCTTACGCCGTTTACAGAACTGCCGTTGCTCTGCCGTCTTAAAGGCGTGGGACTCTTGTGCGGAACTGACTGGACGCCGCTTTATTCAAACAGATTTTTTTACAGCCGCTACGATCACAGCGTGGGAACTGCGCTCATTGCGTGGAATTTTACTCACGACAGGGTGCAGACGCTTGCTTCACTTTTTCACGACATTTCAACAGCCGCCTTCAGCCATGTAAACGATTTTAGAAAAGGTGACGCCTTAAAGCAGGAACTGAGCGAGTCGGGCACTTTTAAAATGCTTGCAGAAGACAAAAATCTTACCGCACTTTTAAAGACAGAAAAAATTGAAGTTGAACAGATTGCAGACTATCACGTTTATCCCGTCTGCGATAACGAAATCCCGCGTCTGAGTGCTGACCGCCTTGAATATATGTTTCCAAGCAACATGGCGCTCGCAGAGCTCATCAACGGTCATGTGTGGACGCTGGAAGAAACTGAGCAGATTTATAAAAATATCCGCATCTTGAAAAATGAAGGGCAGAAAGATGAACTGGGCTTTACGGATTTAACGCTGGCGGAACTTTACGCTGAAGGCTTTAATGACTGTTCGCTTGTCCTGCAGCACAACGAAAACAAACTTGCCCTGAATATGCTCGGAAAAATCGTAAATCTTGCACTTGAAAAAAATGTTCTGACGGAAGACGACTGCATGACAGAAACGGAAGAAAAAATCATCCGCCTGTTTGATGAATATTCGCAGAAAAACGACGATTATCTTTCGACACTCATAAAAAAATGGCGGACGATGACGCAGATTGAACGCTTTGAAGAAGAACCCGGCGCAAACTTTTACAGCGTCTGCCTTGCCGTAAAAAAACGTTACATAAATCCGCTCGTCAGTACCGGCGGCAAAACATCGCGCCTTGATGAAGTGAGCAGCAGAACACGAAAAGCAATTCAATCATTTTTAAGTTTTGAAGATTCAAAATATGGGGCGGTAAGACTTGTCTGAAAACGTTGAGCCGTGCGCGTCTTGAGAATCTGCTGATTTGCAGTTATAATTTTTGTTATGGGTGGAAAAATTGATACTTCAAAAGCGCGCGGAACGGCAAAAAAAGCCGTGTCTTCTCCGGGTGGCGCTGAAAAAAAATCAGAAAAGACTGTAAAAACTGCTGCAAAATCAACAAAGACTGCTTCAAAAACAAAAAAGCCTGTTGCCGGAATCGATGAAAACGGAACGTTCAGGGCGTGGGACAACGCAAAGACAAAGACAGCGCCAAAAAAGGCTGAAGAAAAAGTTTCCGTAAAACGCGGAATCTCTCAGGAACAGACGGCAAAAGCACTTGCTGCCGCAAAAGCTGCTGATCCTTCACTTAAAAGTGCCGGCAAAAAACTTGCTGCTTATGACGATTCTCAGATTAAACATCTTGATGCGCTTGAACACATCCGCCTGCGTTCGGGAATGTACATCGGGCGGCTTGGGGACGGTTCAAATCAGAACGACGGTATCTACGTCCTCTTAAAAGAAGTAATCGACAACTCAATCGATGAATTCATCGTGGGCTTCGGTTCAAGAATTGACATTCAGATTGCAGACAATCGTGTAAAAGTCCGCGACTACGGGCGCGGAATCCCTCTCGGAAAAGTCGTTGAATGTGTAAGCCAGATTAACACGGGCGCAAAATATAACGACGATGTCTTTCAGTTTTCAGTCGGCATGAACGGTGTCGGCACGAAGGCGGTAAATGCGCTTTCTTCATATTTTAAGGTAATTGCAATCCGCGACGGTTATGCAACGGAAGCGGTTTTTGAGCAGGGCAAGCTCATTTCAGAAAAAAATACCGTAAAACTTTCAAAGCCTGCGAAAAACGGCACGTATTTTGAGTTTGTTCCCGATGAATCGATTTTCGGCAAGTACAGTTTCAACATGGAATTCGTTGAAAAACGCCTCTGGAACTACGCTTACCTGAACACCGGGCTCACGCTTACGCTCAACGGTCAGCCGTTTGCAAGTCAGAACGGACTTTTAGACCTTCTCCAGAAAGAACTTGAAAGCGAGGCAATCTATCCTGTCGGCTCTTACACCGGTGCTCACCTGCAGTTTGCCTTTACCCATACGAACAGTTACGGCGAAAATTATTTTTCTTTTGTAAACGGACAGTACACGAGCGACGGCGGAACGCATCTCAACGCCTTTAAAGAAGGATTCATAAAGGGAATAAACGAGTTCTTCCAGGAAAATTACAAGTCGGAAGACATCCGCGAAGGAATTACGGCTGCGGTTCTCGTAAAAGTAAAAGACCCGGTTTTTGAAAGTCAGACGAAAAACAAACTCGGCAACACGGACATCCGTCAGTGGGTTGTGAGCGAAGTTCAGTCGGGACTTGATGACTGGCTGCACAAGAATCCGAAGGCTGCAGAAATGCTTCAGAAAAAAATCGAAGCAAATGAAAAGCTCAGAACGGAACTGAGTGCCGTTAAAAAAGAAGCGAAAGAAGCGGCAAAAAAAGTGAGCATCCGCATTCCAAAGCTCGACGACTGCCGTTTTCATGTGCAGGACGGAGCAAAGGGCGAGAACTCGATGGTGTTCATCACGGAAGGAAATTCGGCTTCCGGCGTTATGACACACAGCCGCGACGCAAACTTTCAGGCAATCTTTTCACTCCGCGGAAAACCGGAAAACATGTACGGCAAAAAACAGTCGGACATCTACAAAAATGATGAACTTTTCCAGCTGATGCGTGCCCTTGGAATTGAAAATTCGGTTGAAGACCTGCGCTATTCAAAAATCGTAATCGCAACCGATGCCGATAATGACGGCTTTCACATCAGAAACCTTGTCCTCACGTTCTTCCTTGGATATTTTGAAGAACTCGTTACGAGCGGGCGGGTGTGGATTCTCGAAACTCCGCTTTTCCGCGTGCGCACAAAAAAAGAAAACATCTACTGTTACAGCGAAGAAGAACGCGATAAGGCTCAGGCAAAATTAGGCAAAAACTGTGAAACAAGCCGCTTTAAGGGGCTTGGAGAAATCAACCCGAGCGAATTCCGGCAGTTTATCGACCCGAAAACCATGCATCTGACGCCGGTTGAAGTGAGCCAGCTGAAAATCATTCCGCAGCTGCTTGCCTTTTATATGGGAAAAAACACTCCGGAACGCCGTTCATTTATTGAACAGCATCTTTTGAGCAACGCAGAGATTGACGTTTAAACCTGCATTGCTGCACTTTGAAGGGAAAAAATGGCTTTTGTAAAAAACTTATTCGACAGAAATTTTATTGAATACGCTTCATACGTAATCCGCGACCGCGCAATTCCAGACCTTGAAGACGGCTTAAAACCGGTTCAGCGCAGAATCATGCACACGCTTTTTGAGGTTGATGACGGATATTTTCAGAAGGTAAGTTTTGTCGTCGGACGCACGATGAAATATCATCCGCACGGAGATGCTTCAATTTACGGTGCGCTTGTAAATCTTGCAAACAAAGAAATCTTCATAGAAAAGCAGGGAAACTTCGGAAACAAATTTACGGGCGACGGTCCATCTGCCGGCCGTTACATTGAGTGCCGCATCCACCCGCTTGCAAAAGATTTTCTCGTAACAAATCCGCACATTACGCACTACGTTCCGAATTACGACGGACGCGACACAGAACCGGAAGTCTACCGCGCAAAAATTCCTCTCACGCTCATCATGGGGGCAGAAGGAATTGCAGTCGGCATGAGCACAAAAATTCTGCCGTATAACTTGAAGGAAGTAATCGATGCAGAAATAAAATGCCTGAAGGGCGAAAAGTTTAAAATCTACCCGGATGCTTCAACGGGCGGGCTGATTGACGTTTCAAACTACAACGACGGAAACGGAAAAATCATCACCCGTGCAAAGTTCGACACCAGCGACGAAAAGAAAATCGTCATCACGGAACTTCCAGTAGACACGAACGCAAAGGATTTGCTTCAGTCAATCGATAACGCTTACCGTGCCGGAAAAATCAAAATCAGTTCGGTAGACAACTTTACGACCGACCACTGCTGCATTGAAATCAAGCTTC
>CAVJKK010000103.1:0-5589 GCA_963649855.1 Anaerovoracaceae bacterium | reverse complement strand
GACGAAACCCGTTCAACATGAAGAAAAGTTTCTTTCGGGTCGCGGAACTGTGCCATTCTCTGCATGCGCTTTATCATTTTGCGCGTAAGGTGAGCGTGTTCAAGTGCCTGTGTCGCACTGGAAGCAAAATGCGTTATGTAAAGCTGGGAATCCGAATCAAAACCGATGACTTTTCCGTTTTCGTCCTGAGCATTGATTATCTGAAGAACCCCGAGAATGCGTCCGCTGGCAAGTTTCAGCGGAATACAGAACATCGAAGTCGTCTTGTAGCCCGTAGAACTGTCCGTCAGTTTATTGAAAGAATAAGGAAGGTCTTCCGACAGGTTGTAGGCGTCGTCAATTACGACGGTTTCGCCGGAAATAACGCAGTAGCCGGAAATTGAAGTCTTGGAAATCGGGAAAGAGAAAGCAACATATGGCAGTTTTGAGCCGGCAGGAAGTCTTTTTAGCTGAGTATCGTTCTGGGCATATTTTATGCGGAGATTGTTTTCTTCGATTATGTAGATTGAACCTGCGTCTGCATGCACAATCTTGCGCGCTTCCGTCAAAATGCGTTCGAGAAGGACGTCAAGATCCTGAATTTCATTTAAGTTTTTTTCAAGTTCAATAAGGCTTTGAAGTTTCTGTTCTCTGGTTGTTGAATCCATCAGCTCTACCCTCTTCGGTAATCTTAACACATCAAAAGTGAAGGTTCTATATAAATTATGTTTTTTTATGAAGCAGTGAAAAATAAAGCGGACCTGCTCCGTTGGCGGTGTCCGGCAGGACGTGACATCCGTACTCTGTTTTTTCACCTTCAGGAAGTTTCACCTTGCAGAACTTTTCAACGCTGAACTGAATTTCTCCATCGCAGACTTCCACATTGTCAAACTTCTTTAAAAGTTTTTTTATCTGATTGTCATTTTCTTCGGGATTGAGGGCGCAGGTTGAATAAACCATGTAACCGTCATTTTTCAACATCCGCCAGGCACTCGACAAGAGCGCCCACTGTGCCACTGAAAGCGTCCTGATTCTTGAAGGTGTCCAGTCTTTCAAATAATTTTCGTCAAGCAGAACGTGGCGTTCGGAAGAACACGGAGCGTCAAGGAGAATTCTGTCAAACTGATTGTTTTTTGAAAGACAGAGCGTTGCGCCGTCCTTGCAGATAACGGTTATATTTTTTTGAACCGCCTCGCTCAGACAGTTTTGAACTGAATGTAAAAGCCTTGTCTTGCGGTCGGCAGAGCGTTCATTTGATAAAAGAGTTGCGTTCTGTTCCATGCTGCTTGCAAGGACGATTGTTTTTCCGCCGGGAGCGGCGCACATGTCTAAAATCGTTTCCGCATTTTTTAGCGGAAGCGAACACGCAGCGCGCACGGAAGCACTGTCTAAAAAGTAACTTTCATTTCCGCCGGCGTTGTATTCAACTTTGTCGGCTTCGCCGTAGAGAGATTTTTTTAATGCAGCCCAGCGGTCGCCGAAGAGTTTTGAATAATATTCTTCAAAGGCAGGAGCACCGCTGTTTTTTTTATTTTTATCTTTTTGTTTCATAATTTTATTCAAGTTATTTTAGTAACTTCAAATAGCCTTTCGCCAAAAACCTGCCACGAGCCGCGTGGTTGAGACAAGCTCAAGACGCGTCTCGTGGTCAGAACCCCGGCTACGGCTATTTGACAACTACCGAATTTAAAAAACATAAAACACGGTGGTTGAGCCTGTCGAAACCTCCAGCCTTTATGCTTGATTTCGACAAGCTCAATCGGCGCAAATGCAATACTGCGTCACGGATGGTGCTAAAGACTGCAATTCCGCAATTTACACAATATTCAAAAATCCAACATTCAAACTAAATCTCAACCTTGAACGTCGGGAGTTTATTTTCCTTGCTGTCAAGCTGAATTAACTTCAGGATTCCGCACTTGATTTTGTATTTTATGACGCGAGCGACGCTTTCTTCAATTCTCCGGGCAAAATCGGGAGATTGATTTGCTTTTTCGAGCAGGATTTTTCCAACGTTACCGAAACGCTTTTCACTGAGCATGATTATATCGATTCCGGCTTCTATCGCCTTTACGGCTGCATCTTCCGAAGCAAAACCATTGTCCGCAAGTGCACCCATGAAAATATCATCGCTTAAGATAAGTCCCTCAAAACCAAAATCTTTACGCAGAACCTGACCTGTCCAGTAGGAAGAAAGGCACGAAGGAGTCTTTAAATCTTCCCCGCCCGCTTCTCTATCGGTAACAAAAATCCGCGCGTGGCTCATCAAAACCGCAGACGACAGTGGCAAAAGTTTTCTGAACGGTGCTAAAAGTTCGTTCTCAAGTTCAGACTGACTTACTTTTATTTCCGGCAGACCGGTGTGAGGGTCTGTGTTCGTGTTTCCTGGAAAATGCTTCAAAACCGTGAGCACGTTCTGACTTTCAAAAGCGTTTATTTCAAGAGGCGCATATTCAAGCACTTTTTCAAGCGAACCGAAAGAACGCGTGTCCAAAAAAGCCGCATTTTCTGCGGTTTCAACCTCTACAACCGGCGCAAGGTTCATGTTGAAGCCGAGTTCTGCCATCTGCCCTGCCTGCACTTTGTACAGATTTTCTGCCTGTTCCGCGCTCATCGTGTCTGCAACCGTCTTATTTGCAGGGAAACCGTCCGTAATTCTGCGCAGGCGGTTCACATATCCGCCTTCCTGGTCAATTGCAAGAAACGGCGGCACGTTCGAGTGCTCAAGGTAAAAACTGTTGATTGAAGCGATGAACTGTTTTACTTCTTCTTTTGAATCTGCAACATTGTAGCTGAAAAAAAGACAGCCTCCCGGAACCAGAGGGTCGCCTTCAGCAGTTTTTTCGACGGGAACAAAAGACTTGTTTCCTTCAATGTTTACTAAAAAAAGCTGTGAGATTTTTACACTTTCAGGCAACGACCGAACAAAATCCGCCACTGCCGCATTTTTTGCATTCTGCAAGGCAAGTTCATACCGCCACTGTTTTTCCTCTTTTGTTGTGCACGAAGCAAACAGAGCGGCAGCAAGTACGCCTCCCGCACACAGACAGAGCGTACTTTTTAAGGTTGAATTAAAACGCATGCCTTGAATTAAGCCTTAAACTTAGCGAGCATGTCATCAATTGAATCCATCGCATCTTTTGTCTTGAGTGCAAGTTCGCTTACCATCTGGGTCGCTTCGCTGATCTGTTTTGAACCGGCAGCCATTTCATCCATGCTTCCCATTACGGTAGAAGAAATCTGATTTACGGCTTCCATGTCCTGATCAATCTTGACGAATCCGTCAGAAAGAAGCGTTGAACTGTCATCAACAAGAACTGACTCATCTTTCATGTTTCCGAGCGCTTCCAGAATCTGTGAAGAACCGCTAGTCTGCTCTTCCATTGCGTTGGAAATCTGAGAAACGAGAGGATCAACGATGTTGACCTGTGCATCGATGTTTTCAAAACTTGTCTGTGAAAGGTCAGAAAGTCTTCCGCCTTCGTTGATGAGGTCTGTAATATCCTTGATGTTTTCTTCGATTGCCTTTGCCTGTGCGCTTGAGTTTTCTGCAAGTTTACGGATTTCGTCCGCAACTACCGCAAATCCCTTTCCGGCTTCGCCGGCGTGAGCAGATTCAATCATCGCGTTCATTGCAAGAAGGTTCGTCTGTGAAGAAATAGATTTAATCGTGTTGTTTGCATCTGCAAGTACGAGGGATTTTCCTTCAACCTGCTTGATGACCTCAGAACATGCCTTGACGTTGTCTGCACCTTCCTTGAGGAGTTTTTCGAGGTCGGAGAATGAAGCGGACATTTTTTCCGTTGAATCTGTTACAGAGTGAATGTTTCCAATCATCTGTTCGATTGCGGCAGAAGATTCCGTGATGTCGGAAGTCTGTGCAACGATGTTTTCCTTGAGTTTCCGCATCGTTTCGCTTGAAGAAGCGATGACCGTGTTTGCATTCTGAACCGCATTGACCTGATTTCCGGACTGATTTTTTACGGATTCAATGTTAGCCATGATTTCGGCAGTGGCACTTGCAGTTTCCTGTGAACTTGTGCCAAGTTCCTGAATTACGTTCTTTACGTCCGCAGATTTCAAGCCGAGTTCCCTGATAATCTGCTGGAGCATTGCAATAAATTTGTTTACGCCGGCAGACAAATCCTGGAATTCATCCCCGCCCTTTTCTGGAAGACGATATGTGAGGTCTGCGTCTCCGCTTGAAAGTCCGTCAACCGCCTTCTGGGTTCTCTTTAACGGCTTGTAAACCGCCCAGCGTACGAGAAGGATTGAAACAATCAGGACGAGAATGTTGTTCAGTGCCTGAGAAAGGAAGAGTTTATTGAGTACATTGATGATTGTCGCAAAAATGCTGTCCGCTTTCTGTGCAACGAAAAGCTTGCAGCCGTCAAGTTCAGAATAGTCCCAGCAATGCGCAACGTACTGTTTCTTGCCGATTTTCATCGGACCTACCCAGCTATCGTTATCTTCAAATTCTTTTAGGATGTAATCCGGCAGCCTTGTGCCCTGAAGTTCCGGTTCTGTCGAAGCGATTATATTGTCATCATAAATGATTGCAAACTGACAGCCGACTTTTTCCGGCATGCGATCCATAAACCAGTCGCTGCAGAGGTTTGTAGTAATTTCTACAGCGCCGACGATTTTTCCGGCAGCATTGTAGAGAGGGTTGCAGGCATCAGTTATAAAGTGGTTTTCTGAGGTAACTTTCATGGCAGAAGTAGTTTCGCCATTGAGGGCAGCGCGGACTTCATCAGAAAATTCCGCACCTTCCGCATATTCTGCAGGGGAAACCAGTTTTCCGTCAGTGTCGTAAACGGCAATAAAGTCGAGGTCAAGGGAATCGTAAGACATTTCACATACGTCAGAAACAGCCCGTTCCGCATCATTTGACCACATTCCCGTAAAAAGCTTTGACGTAAAATCCGTAACGCTGTCGCAGTAGATGATTTCTTCGTTGATAAGGTCTTCAACAATGAACCTGTTATTTACAACAGTTCCCTTCAAAGTCGAATAAAGACCTCTGGAAACTACGTTTGAAAGTATAAGAATTAAGGCAACCGCAGTAACCGTTAAAATCATTACGATTGGAAAAACAATCTTAAAAAAAACAGATCTGAGCCTAAGCTTCATTATAGACACCTCACGCGCGTATTCTAGCCGATAAAAAATCCACTGTCAAAAACATCTTGATATAATTTTTATGCCTGTCCGGCAAAAGTGTAGCCTGCTTCCGTTACGGCTTTCTTGAGTTCTTCAAGCGGCACGTCTTTTGAAAGCGTTACGCAGACTTCGCATTTTTCGTGATTTGCCGAAGCGCTCTGTACCCCGTCAATTTTTTCGAGTGCTTCCTTCACATGTGCTTCACAATGAGAACACATCATTCCTTCAACTTTTAAAATTTTTTCCATAGTTTTTTCCTCCACTGGATTCTTTTGATTTTTATTTTTTTGAGGCTTCATCTTAAAAAGATTCAGTCTCAAAGCGTTCGTCACCACGCAAAAACTTGAAAGACTCATAGCCGCCGCCCCAAACATTGGATTGAGCTTTATGCCAAATATAGGATACCATATTCCGGCTGCCAAAGGAATACCTATTATATTATAAATA
>CAVJKK010000102.1:0-5607 GCA_963649855.1 Anaerovoracaceae bacterium | reverse complement strand
TTGTTAGCAAGCGTCAAATCTTCCCATCGTTCAAAAACCGGTAATTCAAAGTTTTCCATTGGTTTCTCCTCTGTATTATAAATGTCGCTAAAAATGCAAATTTACACATTTTGTAAGAGAAAAAATTGATTTTTTCTGTAAATTGGCGACAGGGAGGTCGCTAAAAACTGAAATCCCCGACAAAAAACGAAGTTTTTTGTGCACGACAGGACGTCGTGCGCATTCTGCTTTACACTCTCCCCCGCTCTTTTTATAATCTCTTCTCGTACCGGGGTGCTTTTATAAGCTGAGATTAAACCCGCAGAACTTCGCATGAAGTTCCAACCTGATCCGGATAATGCCGGCGGAGGAAGATATGCTTAGACACATCTTTAAATTTTCCATTTTATCTTTATTTGTTTCATTAACTGTTTGCGGCTGCTCTAAAAAAGCAGGGGTTTCTGATGCACGCGCCAGAGAAGTTGTCGTTTACACTTACGACAGTTTCTGCGGTGAGTGGGGTCCTGGCGCTGCCGTTGCCAGAAAGTTTGAAGAAAAAACAGGCTTAAAAGTAACCTATGTTGACTGCGGTGACGGTGTTGAAGTCTTAAGCCGTTCAATTCTTGAAAAAGACAACGTTCAGGCGGATGTCATCTTAGGGCTCGACAACAATCTCGTTCAGAAGGCTGAAAGCCAGAATGTTCTGAGCGAATACAAGGCACAGGGCAGCGATTCAATCCCGGAAGAATTAAAAGACGCACTCGGTGGAAAAAATCTTCTGACTCCGTTTGATTACGCACCGTTCGCAATCATCTATGACACAAAATCAGACGTTCCGGCTCCTTCCTGCCTCGACGATCTTACAAAACCTGTCTACGCAAAAAAACTTATCCTGATGAACCCGCGCACTTCTACTCCGGGACTCGGCTTCGTTGCGTGGACTTTTGTTGCAAAGGGCGGAGATTCTGCAAAATTCACAGAATACTGGAAGGCTCTTAAGCCGAACATTCTCACGATGGCACCAGGCTGGAGTGCAGGCTACGGACTTTTCACAAACGGCGAAGCCCCTCTCGTTTCAAGCTATACGACAAGTGCAGCCTATCATTACGAATACGACAAGACAGACCGCTATCAGGCGCTGATTTTCAATGACGGTCACGTTCTGCAGGTTGAAGGCGCAGGCGTTGCAAAAAATGCTCCGAATAAAAAAGGTGCAGAAATGTTCATCGACTTCCTCATAAGTGAAGAAGGACAGAACGAACTTCCGCTGACACAGTGGATGCTTCCGGCAAACAAAAACGTAAAGCTCCCGCAGTCTTACCTCGACGGCTCACCAGTCCCGGCAAAGTATCTTTCATACGACCCGGCAGAAATTGCAGGTGCGGTTGAACAGGTAATGACGGTTCTCGGGGAATAAACATCCAGCATTTTACTATGACTTCATTTTTTAAAATCGCCGGCTTTACGGTCGCTCAGGCGCTGGTTTCCACGCTGATTGCGCTTACCGTGGGGCTGGCGGCGGCTTTTCTGACAGGGCGGCGCACGTTTTTCTGGCGGCGGTTTCTGCTTTCACTTTCGCCCGTGCCCTTCTGTCTGCCTTCACTTTTAGTTGCGCTCGGCTACGTCACATTTTTCGGAATGAACGGTGTTTTGAACCGTCTGCTTTCATCTCTGACCGGAAGCAGTGAACCTGCCCTCACCTTTCTGTACAGTTTTGCGGGAATCGTGATCTGCCACGGTTTCTACAATTTTCCGCTCGTGATGAGCACGGTTTCTTCTGCATGGGAACGTCTGCCGGACGACGAAGAAAGTGCAGCAAGGCTTTTGGGAGCAGGCAGCTTCAAGGTTTTCAGGACAATCACCTTTTTCAAACTGCTGCCTTCAATCGTGAGCGCGTGCATTCCCGTTTTTCTGTACTGTTTTTTCAGTTTTATGATTGTGCTCTTATTCGGCACGGTGGGAACGACGACTCTCGAAGTTGAAATCTTTGAACAGGCGAAGGTGAATCTGAATTTTGCCCTTGCCTTAAAGATGGGCGCGGCGGAAACGGCAATCGCCCTGATTTTCGTTTCGCTGTACACGGCTCTTGAACAGAAGTCTCGCGGAGTTAAGGGTATTTCTTTTGAAGGTGAACTAAAGGAAAAGCCCGCTCTGTGCGGCAGCGAAAAGGTGTTTGCATTTTTCGTCCTTGCGCTGATTTTTCTGTTTTTCATCTGTCCGTTTTTTTCGATTCTGTACAATGCGCTGAGTTCTAAAAGACTGGCTTCAAACTTTACGCCTTACAATTTTGCACAATTGTTCAGGTCTTCCCGCTTTTTGAATGCGGTTCTGTGGACTTTCATCACGGCAGGGCTCTGCGGTTTTCTATGCGCTCTTCTCGCGTTTTTGTATGCCGTCATTCTGAAAAGTGCAGACAGAAGCGGAAGATTTGCAGTCCTCCGGGTCATTCCCGTTCTTCCGATGGCGGTTTCGAGCGTAATCGTGGGAATAGTTCTTACGCTGCTCGTCAAGAAAGGAAACTTCCTTGTTCTCGTTCTTGCGCAGGTCTTTATCAGCTGGCCGGTTGCATTCAGACAGATTTATGCGGCGATACAGAAAATTCCTCAAGGCACGGTTGACGCGGCGGTAATTCTGAGCCGTTCCCCTGCTGACGTCGTTTTTAAGCTCTATCTTCCCGTGTGCAGAGGGGCTTTTTTGCAGGCGGCGGGCTTCTGTTTTGCGCTGAGTGCAGGAGATGCAACGCTTCCTTTAGTTCTTGCGCTTCCGCGTTTTGACACGCTTGCCCTCTACACTTACCGGCTTGCAGGGCGGTACAAATTCAACGAAGCATGTGCAGCAGGCGTAATTTTAGGGCTGCTGTGTGCGGTTGTTTTTGTACTAGCGAAAGCAGCAGGGAAAAAATCAACATCAAAATAAAAGGAGACAGGAAATGTCATATTTCACTGTACAAAACTTAAAGAAACAGATTGATGATTTTTCTGTTGAGGTTTCCTTTGAGTGTGAAAAATCTGAGATGACTACTATTCTCGGGGCTTCCGGGTCGGGAAAGTCCACGCTTCTGCGGCTGATTGCAGGGCTTGAAAAGGCTGACGAAGGCTTGATTTCGCTTGACGGCAGGGACATTTCTAAAACTCCTGTGCGCGAACGCGGAATCGGAATGGTCTTTCAGAATGCTAGTCTTTTCGGCCACATGAGCGTAGAAGACAACGTTGCCTACGGGCTTGTGTGTCACGGAACAAAAAAGCGCGAAGCAAGGAAACAGGCGAACGAGTTTCTCGCAAAGTTCAACCTTGCAGACTTCGGCAGACGCTCCCCTGAAACCCTGAGCGGCGGAGAAGCACAGCGCGTAAGTCTTGCCCGAACGTTAATCGTAAAGCCCGAACTCGTCCTTTTTGACGAGCCTCTTTCTGCACTGGACGCTCCCCTGCGCAAAAAACTTGCAAAGGAAATCTGTTCTCTCCAGAAGGAATTTAATTTTACAGGAATCATGGTGACCCACGACATCGCGGAAGCAAAAGCCGTGAGCGATAAAATCTTACTGATGAAAGCAGGGCGCATCGTGTGGCACGGCAGGGCAGAAGATTTTGACGAAAGACTGATGGAATAATTTTTAAGATTTTTGCCGAAAGGTGAATTCAAAAAACTGTTTCGGCATCACGCCGAAAGGTGAAATCAAAAATTCGTTTCGGCGTCATGCCGAAAGTCCACTTCGTCAGAAACTGCAATCGGCATCGCGCCGAATGGTCACTCCGGCAAAAAACAGCAATCGGCGTCATGCCGATAGCCAACATCGGCAAGAGTTAGCCATCGGCGTCACGCCGAATGTCCACTCCGGCAGGAAACAGCAATCGGCACCACGCCGATAGCCAACATCAGTAAAAGCTAGCCATCGGCGCCATGCCGAAAGTCATTTTCACACTATCTGTAGATTTTTCTTACTGTTTCTACCTTGATTGTGTTTGTGTGGCTGCCTTTTGTTCCTACCTGTCCGCCGGTCAAAACTACTGTGTCGCCGATTTTCAGGTTCAGGAGTTTTACTGCGCGCTGGATTGCGTGGAACAAAAGCACGTCGAGCGATTCATATTCTTCACACAAAAGCGGAAGGACGCCCCACGAAAGCGCGAGTTTTCTGTAAACTTTTTCTGACGTGGTTGAACCGATAATCTGAACCGGCACGCGGAAACGGCTTACCATTCTTGCCGTCAGACCGCTCAGCGAATTGACGACGATGCATTTTGCGTCAACGTCGATTGCCATCTGGCAGGTTGCATGGGAAATAGCGTCCAGAATGTTGCGGTTTACGAATTCCGTATCCTTAAAGCGCTTTTTATAGTTGATGTGCTGTTCTGCAAATTCAGCAACTGAAGACATCGTCTTTACAGCTTCGACCGGATATTTTCCCGCAGCAGATTCTCCTGAAAGCATGATGGCAGAAGTTCCGTCGTAAACTGCATTTGCAACGTCAGAGATTTCGGCACGGGTCGGACGGATGTTTGTAATCATCGATTCAAGCATTTCCGTCGCAATGATTACGCGTTTTCCGAGCAGACGGCATTTCTGTTCAATTTCCTTCTGAACGACAGGCACTTCCATAAACGGAATTTCAACACCGAGGTCACCGCGCGCAACCATGATTCCGTCAACAACCGAACAGATTTCTTCAATATTTTCTACGCCGGCACGGTTTTCAATCTTGGCGATGATGTCGATTTCCTGTCCGCCGTGTGCATTCAGAAATTCGCGCATGTCCATCGCATCTTTTTTTGTGGAAACAAACGACGCTGCAACAAAATCAACGTCCTGTTCAATGCCGAAAAGAAGGTCGCTCTTGTCCTGTTCGCTTAAGAAAGTATTGTTCAGAAGACGTCCCGGAAAGTTCATGCTTTTCTTGTCAGAAAGAGTTCCGCCCGCCTGGACTGTCGTAATGACGTCGTGATCTTTGACTTCCGTAACTTCGCAGATTACGAGTCCGTTGTTTACGAGGATTTTATCGCCTTTCTTGAGGTCGTCTGCAAACCCCTTGTAACTTACGGAAACCTTTGTTTCGTCGCCTTCGATGTCGTCAGTCGTAAAAGTAAAAGTCTGTCCTTCGTTTACGGTGATTTTGTGGTCTTTAAAAGTGCCGATTCTGTATTCAGGACCTTTTGTGTCGAGCATAATCGCAATCGGGATTTTCAGTTCGCTGCGGACTTCTTTAATCAGGTTGATTTTCTTTAAATGTTCTTCGTGTGAACCATGCGAAAAATTCAGGCGGGCAACGTTCATTCCAGCCTTGCACATCTGCGTTAAAACTTCTTTCGATTCGCTCGCAGGGCCAATCGTACAGATAATTTTTGTTTTCCTCATTTTTTCTACCCTTTGAAAAATATTGCGGAAAGTATACAGAAAAAAAACGAAAGTGAAAATAAAAATAGAAAAAGATATGGGCTGAAACGACTGACAGATTAAATGCTGTAAAAAAAATTGCCTGCCATTAAGGAGAATGTCAAATAGCCGTAGCCGGGGTTCTGACCACGCATATCTTGAAACTGCGCCACGGACGGCGCAAAAACTCTGTAGACCGCAAGAAACGCAAGTTTCTTGGCACGACACGAGGTCGTACAGGTTCTTGGCGAGAGGCTATTTGAA
>CAVJKK010000101.1:0-5616 GCA_963649855.1 Anaerovoracaceae bacterium | reverse complement strand
GTGTGATTTCTTCCATTGACGTTTTCCGTAAAAAGCCAGCCGGTCGTGTGCATGTTTCCGTGAATCATCGGAACGGGAACAACCGTAAGATTTCCGAGTTTGAGCGGATTCTGCGGAGAGTTCCCATCAATGCAGATAGGGTCGAGTTTCGGCGTGCCACCACCTTTTTCGTGTTCCATAAAGATATAGTGAAAATTCTTTTTGACACATTCCATGCTCTGACTGTTCATGTACATCGCAAGCCCTTTGCCCGCAGTTTCTGGAAACTGTTCCGTCAGTTCCCTGTCTTTGTTCATTGCGCCGGAATTCTTGTGGCTGAAAATCCGCAGATCGTCAATTCCGTGAATGTGATCAGCGTGCGGATGCGTCAGAAAAACGGCGTCGAGGCGGCAGAGGTTTGCGCGGAGTGCCTGAGTTCTGAAGTCCGGACCTACGTCGATTAAATAGTTTTTCTGAGAATCGGAAAGGATTGCACTGGCTCTGAGGCGTTTGTCTTTTGCGTCTTGAGATTTGCAGACCCGGCAGTTACAGCCGATGACCGGAACCCCGAAACTAGTCCCCGAACCAAGAATAGTCAGCTTCATATTGAATAATTCTAGTTCATAGAGGAAATACTGTCAAAACACTACATCTAGCGTTAATTGTTGACTACAGCCGTTTTAAAGTGCTACTATTAGCGCACACAATTTTTGACTGTTCAGTCTTTTTGAAGGCTGAAGCGGAATCAAAACCGAAAGCAATTTTGGAAATGTGATTTTTGGAGTATTAAAATGCCTTATTCAGAGCCAACAAACCTTGGGGTAATTGCCTGTCCTGGTGGTGCCGCTTTTGCTGATGAAGTTATCACTCATCTCCGGCACATGTACAAACATCGTTTTTCACTCAAAACTGATGTAATTTCAAAACGCTACGGCAAGGATAAGGATGGTCTGATTGAAGACATCAACTTCCGCAACGACATGGACACTTCCGACTTGATTCTGCGCGGAGCAATCAACAAATACCGCACGCCTGATTTTAAAATCAACACGGCGTTTACATGGTTTGCAAATGGTGAAGTCAAGGCTGAACTCCTCGACTCTGTACGCGGAAAAGACATCTACATCTTTCAGGATGCAGAAAATCACCTCCCGATTGAAATGAACGGCGGAAAGAACACCGTAACCTTCTCAGTAAACGACCACGTCATGACGCTTCTCGTAACGATTGACGCAGTTCAGCAGGCTGGTGCAAAGTCAATCACGCTTGTTCTACCGGCATTCCCATACAGCCGCCAGCACAAGAAGAAGGGTCGCGAAGGTCTTACAGCTTCCCTTCTGTGCCACATCTACGAAATGAAAGACGTTGACCGCGTAATCACGCTCGACATCCACTCACGCGAAATCGTCAACGCATTCAATACAACTCACCTTGAAAACCTGCATGCTTCTTATCAGGTTATCCGCGAACTTACAAAAGTCGTAAACCTCTCAGGTCCTGAAAAAGAAGACCTCGTTGTCGTAAGTCCGGACACTGGTGCAATCGACCGCAACAAGTTCTATGCAACGGGCTTGAAAGTTCCTCTCGCAATGATTTACAAAGAGCGCGACTACTCTGTCGTTACTCAGAACGCAAAACAGACGAACATCAAGAGCGTAAAACTCCTCGGCGATGTAAAGGGCAAGGTTGCTTTCCTTGCAGACGATATGCTCGGAACGGGCGGCACTCTCCTCAAGGCAATGCAGTTCTTACAGGAACAGGGTGCGACAAAGGTAATCGCTGCAATTTCACTTCCGTTCTTTACGGGCAACGCAGTTGAACTTTTTGACGAAGCATACAGAAACGGACAGTTCTACCGCATCATCGGTACGAATGCCGTTTACCATCCTGAACTCAAAGAAAAGGAATGGTTCATAAGCACAAACGTTTCAGGACTTTTTGCAAACGTAATCACGAGAATCCACCACAACCAGAGTTTGAGCGACCTTCTCGACAACCGCACGATCATCGACAAACTGATTAAGAAGTCAGACGATCAGGAAACTCCGCAGAACTAACGAAAACTATGAAAGATGCAATTCTTTGTGTTGACATTGGAACTTCTTCGCTCAAAGCCGCCTACATGCCGGATGCTCCGAAAAGCATCGCCTATGCACGCGCCAGCTTTACCGAAAAAGACAGCACAAAGATTGCACGAGAATGGATCTCTGCATTAAAAAGCGCAGTTGAAGAATTAAAACAGAAGTCTCCCGACACGGGAATTGAAGCAGTCTGCATTTCCGGCAACGGACCTACAGTCGTAAGCGACAACGGATTAACGCTCATGTGGTCGCAGGACGCTGCTTCAACGGTTACAGACAAAAAATCACTTTGGCTACCGCGCCTCGACGCCTACAGAAAACTTCACACCCACCACTGGTACGAATCAAAATGGATTTTCGGGGCTCCCGAATACTTAATCTACAGGCTGACCGGAAGTGCAGTAACGATTCTGCCGGAAGAACGTTTCCGTGAAATCTACTGGACAGACGAGCAGTTAAAGGCAGAAGGCTTTTCAGAAGACGAAATAAAAAAACTCCCGCCGTTCGTAAAGCCGGGCGCGCTTGCAGGCAAGATTACGGCAGAAGCAGCGGCAGAAACAGGGCTTTTAGAAGGAACTTTGGTTTTCTGTGGTGCGCCGGATGTCATAGTCGCGCTGATTGGCACAGATACGCTCGACACGGGTGCAATGTGTGACCGTTCAGGCTCAAGCGAGGGCTTAAATCTCTGCACGCCTTTTCCGCTCAACGCACCGGACATCCGCACGATGCCATCGGTCATTCCGGGAATGTGGAATGCAAGCGTCCTAATTCCAGACACGGGAAGCCGTTTTGCCGCTTACAAGCAGAAAATTGAAGAAAGCCTCGGACAGAAAATCACACACAAGAACTTAATTGCTCAGATTACGGGCGACACAACAGAGCCGGTACTTTTGACGGAAGAACAGCAGAAAGAAGGACTGGCAATCATTCACGACGTAACGCACCAACTCTGGGCAGGGCTGAACATTCTCAAAAAAGCAGCAGCCGAAGCAAACCTTCCGAATCCACGCAGCATTACGATTACGGGCGGACAGGCACTCAACGAAAAATGGACGCAGATTAAATGCAACACGCTCTGTATTCCGTTCGTCGTTACGGAGTGCGTAGACGCAGAACTTGCCGGCGACAACATTCTGGCACGCGTTACGCTCGGTTATTACGATTCAATAGAAGAAGCCGCATTCTGCCTTGTCAAAAAGGCAAAAGTCTGCACCCCGGCAGTCGCAGCAGACCACGCATAAACAAAAAATATACACGTTCCATTGGTAAACTTATATTTCTGTGTTATAATTTTTTGTATATTTTTATGAAAATCACTAAATTCAAAAAGACAATCAGCCTGACAAACGATGGAACTCTCCAGCTCTTCTTTGTCGGAACGGGAAGTGCCTTCAACAAGTCAAATTTTCAGAACAATCTGCTCGTAATCAAAGGACAAAATCACGTTCTCATCGACTGCGGAACAATCTGTCCTTACGCGCTGAGCACCTACAACACGCCTGTTTCAGAGATTCGTACAGTTCTGCCGACACACTCGCACGCAGACCACATCGGCGGGCTTGAAGAACTGGCTTTGTCCGGAAAATACATTGCAAACAGAAAACCGCAGCTGATTATTACCGATGAATACAAAAAAATCCTCTGGGAAAACAGCTTGAAAGGTGGTTGCGCCTACGGTGAACAGAGCAAAGCCGGAACTCTTTTTACAATCGATGACTATTTTGAACAGATCTGTCCGGTACAGATTCAGAATGAACCGCGCCCGGTTTACGAAATCAACATTGGTTCAATAAATCTAAAGCTCTACAGAACGATACACGTCCTCTGCCCTTCAACAGACTGGAACACGATGTTTTATTCCGTCGGAGTTCTAATCGATGACAGAATCTTCTTCAGCGGCGACACGACGTTTGACCGCTCACTCATCAACGGGCTCGAATCAAAATACAGGCTTGAATGGATTTTCCACGACTGCCAGTTCTACGAAGGTGGAGTTCATGCTTCGTACTCAGAATTGAAAACCCTTCCGGAAAACATAAAGTCAAAAATGTTCCTGTGCCACTACGGCGAAAACTACAAGTCATTCTCCCCGAAAAAAGACGGCTTTGCAGGATTTGCAAAACGCGGCGTTTATTACAATTTTTAACAGAAACACAACCATTTGAAACCAATGCGCTTTTCTGCTAGAATACCAAAATACGATTCCGTAGCTCAGTTGGATAGAGCATCCGCCTCCTAAGCGGAAGGTCGCGCGTTCGACTCGCGTTGGAATCAAAGACACAAAAAAAAAGCGGCTGTAAAAACAACATAGCGCCGATTGAGCTTGTCGAAATCAAGCACACACTGTGTATCTGGTGATTTCGACAGGCTTAACCACCGTGTTTTGTTGTTTTTCTACAGCCGCTTTTATTTTGCCAGAACTAAAAATTAGTCTTTGCAGTAAAGAATTGCACCAAGAACAACAAGGTGATTAGCGAATCCCCAGAGCCATCCAATAAAGTTCTTGAAATCACCGCCGATAAAGTCGCTCAAAACAATTGCAACAATCCATACGATCATGATGATAAGCATAAGGATATTGTCGAATTTTCCGAGATCGCCGATAAAGAGTTCAAGGATAAGGTAGAGACCAGCAAGAAGTTCAATAACAGAGAAGACGATTACAGCGATTTTTTCTACATTGCCGTCAAATACATCTCTCAATGCAGCAACGCCAAAATCACCGCCGCCCTGGAGTCCCCAGATACCGCCGACTGCAAGAAGCAGACCAAGAGCAATCTGAATAACCCACTTTGTCAATGAATAACCTTTTTTTGCCATAAAAAATTCCTCCATAAAGCAAAAATTCATTTTGAACGAAAAATCATTCACTAGAATTATAACACCTTATGGAAAAATAGCAGTTAAAATTTCAAGTTTTAATCAGAAATTAGACTTATAATCAATAAAGATGAACGCATGGTTTACCGTAAACAGTATTTCGAAGGCAATACTGATATTAAGAACGTATATACGTTTGCAAGAAAAGTTTTAGATTATTGTTCAAGGAAGTACTTAAAAAAAACAGTCCGCGGTCCCTACGCCATCTTGCGATGAACCACCTGGTAAACAGGCGAGAAGGAATCCCGCGGCTCTCGACATCAATATACAATGGAATATTTCAAAAATCAAGTGTATATTGTAGCCATGAATTTTAAGTTGCAGATTGAACTACAGAAATACATTTCTAAGACAAGACTTGATTCTTATCTTTCAAACGGAACTGTTTCAAAACAATTCAAACTTTACAAAAAGAACATCAAGCTTTGTCGAAAATTTTATACAAAACTGCATTATTTTGAAATCATCTTTAGAAATGCAATTGATTCTACTCTGACTGCTTATGTAAATGGTGGCGACTGGATTAGTATTCTTCCTTTGGACAAAGACAGCCAGTATAAAATAACTGAAGTAAGGAATAGACTTACAAAACAGAATAAGCAAATTACTCACGACAGAATTATTTCAGAGCTTACTTTAGGATTTTGGACAACTTTATTTTCTAAGCGTTATACAC
>CAVJKK010000100.1:0-5616 GCA_963649855.1 Anaerovoracaceae bacterium | reverse complement strand
CGAGAACGCAGACATCAGTAATCTGAGCACCACGGGCACGCATCATAGTAAATGCTTCGTGACCCGGAGTATCGAGGAACGTAATTACGCCCTTTTCAGTCTTAACCTGATAGGCACCGATTTTCTGAGTGATACCGCCCGCTTCGCCGGCAGCAACGTTTGTTTTTCTGATTGCATCGAGAGTTTTTGTCTTACCATGGTCAACGTGACCCATTACAGTAACAATCGGAGGACGAGGAAGTTCAGTTCCTTCTTCACCCTTGTCGCTTTCGATTACGGTTTCGTCATAAAGGGAAACGAGATGAACGTCACAGCCGTATTCGCCCGCAAGGAGAGTTGCCGTGTCTGAATCGATGCTCTGGTTGATGGTAACCATCATTCCCATAGACATAAGTTTTCCGATGATTTCGCTGGCTTTCAGGTTCATCTTTTTAGCCAGATCAGAAATTGAAACGGATTCCATGATGTCGATTGACTTTGGAACTACGCTCGCAGGAGTTGATGCCTTCTTCTTGTAGAGTTCTTCTTCGTCAAAGAGTTCTTCTTTATCCTTGCGGTTATTGTAAACCTGTTTTTTGCCTTTAAATGATTTCTTTGCAGGACCTTTCTGTTCCGGAATGGCAGATGCAACCGGTGCACCGCCAAACCCCGGTCTTCCGCCACCAAAGCCCGGACGACCGCCAAAACCCGGTCTTCCACCCTGATTCGGCCCGCGGTTAAAGCCGCCCTGACGATTGAATCCGCCCTGATTCGGTCCACGGTTAAAGCCACCGCCCTGACGGTTGAAGCCGCCCTGACCGTTGCGGTCGCGGTTCTGATAGTTTTCGCGGGCCTGAGCACCGGAGAAACCTCCCGTGCGCTGACCATTGTTATAGCCGCGGTTTCCGTAGCCGCCGTTATTGTATCCGCCTTCACGGTTTCCATATCCGCCGTTCTGACCGCGGTTGTAACCGCCGTTACGCTGTCTGTTCGGAGTAGAAAGGTTACCTGCCTTAACGTTTGGCCTGGCAGAACCGAGTTCAAAAGTAGTACGAGTTTGACCTGCAGGACGTGTCTGCTGAGGACGTGGAGCCGAAGGCGCAGGAGTCGTTGCAGCAGGCGCAGGGGCAGGTGATTTTTTAACTACCGCTACCGGGCGCTTTTTGTTTTCAGCGCTTTCTTCCTGAGTCTGAGCCTTCCTTTTTACGACTACAATCTTTTTCTTTTCCGGAGAATTTGCAGTTGCAGCAGATTCTGCAGGTTTAGCTGCCGCAGGTTCTGCCTTTTTCTTGTTTAATACAAATCCTGGTTTCTTGTCTGTTTCTTCAGCCATATTTTCTTGTCTTTCCTCTTATTAGATTTCTCGTACTGTCTCTTATTCTATCGTTTTTATTACTCAAACTCAAACTCAACGCCGCACTTCGGGCAAACCGTCATGTCAAGCGTGATTTTTGCACCACATTCAGGGCAGAAGTATTCTTCCTCTTCCTGCGGTTTTTCTGCAGCTTCGCCAGATTCAGCACTGCTTTCGTCTTCTTCAACGAATTCTACTACATCGCGTACGATTGAATTTACTTTTTCAAGTTCTTCCTGACTTACGCCGTCAACCTTGATTGAATCATTTTCAAAGGCATCAACGAAAGTTTGAATGTCATCAAACCCTGCTGCCTTGAGTTTTTCTGCAACAGCCTTGTCAACGCCCGGAAGTTCAGAAATCGTAGAGATTGCTTCTTCTTCGCCTGCATCTGCAGAGCCGTTATTGAAGAGTTCTTCAGCAGCCTTACGCGTAGAGAACTGAGAGAAATCCATTTCTGTAGCCTGTTCTTCAGTTTTAACGTCGATTGACCAGTCGCACAGACGGTTTGCAAGGCGGACGTTCATGCCCATTTTGCCGATTGCAAGCGAGAACTGATCGTCCTTAACGATTGCAAGAGCCTGTTTCTTTTCTTCATCCGTGATGAAAACTTTTTCAACCTGAGCCGGAGAAAGTGCATTCTTGATGAATTCAACCGGATTCGGTTCATAGCGCAGAACGTCGATTTTTTCACCTTCAAGTTCGCGGATTACATTCTGAATGCGAACGCCCTTAAGGCCTACACACGCACCAACCGGGTCAACGTCTTCCTTGTTTGAGAAAACTGCAATCTTAGTGCGGTAGCCGGCTTCGCGGACAACCTTGAAGATTTCTACAGTCTTGTCTTCAAGTTCAGGAACTTCAAGTTCAATGATAGACTGAACGAATCTCGGATCTGTACGGCTCAGAACAAGCTGAACGCCTGAAGAAGTCGTCTTAACGTCTACGACAATCGCCTTGATTCTGTCATTTTTCTGATAGATTTCGCGCGGACTCTGATATTTTTTAGGAAGGACGCCTTCAACTTTTCCAAGATCAACGTAAATGCTGCCGTTGTACTCGCGCTGATAGTAACCGATGATTACTTCACCGATTTTGTCCTTGTTTTCTGCCAGAAGATTATTCTTAAAGCTTTCGCTCAAGCCCTGGTGAGCAGTCTGTTTTCCGGTAGAAACTGCCGAACGTTCAAAACTTTTCGGATCAACGAGGATGAGGATTTCGTCCCCTACTTCACATTCGTCGCTCATTTTGAGTGCATCTTCAAGTTCAATTTCCGTAACCGGGTCATAGACACCGTCAACGATTACCTTACGGGAATAAACAGAAACATCAGACAAGTCATCTGCAAACTGAACTTCACAGTTGTCTGCAGTACCGAATGTTTTTTTGTAAGCAGCCTTCAAAGCAGCCTCAACAGTCTGTTTTACTGATTCTTCAGAAACACCTTTTTCTTCAATAAGCTGGCGAATCGCCTCTGCCATTTCCGACATACCAAAATCTCCTATCTGATTTGCATTTATCAAAAGTTATTTTTTCTTTTTTATTCAGTGCGTATTTTCTACGCATGCACGAACTTTGCCTTCGCAATGTTTTCGTACAAAACCGTTTTTTCCGCCGCAGAACCGTCATTTTCTTCCGTCTTCAGCATAACTGACTTTTCATCCGAGGAAACTACTTTTCCGCTGACCCAGTCAGTAACAGTCTTGTCCCACACGCGGATCTGCCTTCCCTTGAAGAGTGCAAACTCCGCGGCATTTTTGATATTACGTTCCATTCCCGGCGAAGTAAGTTCCATGTAAGTATCATCGGTGCCTAAAAGTTCTTCAATTTTTGGCAAAAGCGCATGATGCACTTTAGAACAGTCATTTACACCGATATTTACTTCAGGATCTTTCCCAGTAATTACCGCAAGGATGTGAGTCGTACTCCCCTGCTTTGAAAACTTAAGTTCAACAAGGTGATAGCCGAGTGCGCTTGCAACGCTTTCACATTCTTTGTAATGCGGATAAGAATCTAAAGCTGTATATTCCATCTTTACATCTGCTCCGTAAAATAAAAATGGACCCGTTTGTGCGGATCCATTAAAATATTACTATTAAAATGTTGGACGAATGATATATTTTTTTCAGATTTATGTCAACAAATCAAACGCAGTCTGAATGTGTTCCGGCGGAGCAGCCTTGAAAACTTCACTTTTTCCGTTCAGCGGAATCGTTATCTGCGTTGAAGCAAGGCAGAGTTTTTTCAGTCCGAGTTTTCTCGCCTTTTTGTTCAGCTTAAAGTTTCCGTGTTTATCGTCCTGAACAATCGGAGCGCCGGCTTTTGCAAGGTGAATCCTTATCTGGTGCATTCTTCCCGTTCCGAGCGTCAGATGAACTGCACTGAGCGTAACTTTTTCCATCGTACCGTCTTCCGAAAGGATTTCGATTTCTTTAGAGGCAAGCACCTTAAAATTCGTAACGGCACTCATTTCGCGCCCGGCTTTCGTAACGGTATCGCGCAGAGTACCGCTCATGCACGACTTACCGTTTACGCAGGGAATGCCGAAACAGACTGCCGTGTACTCTTTCTTTACCTGTTTTCCGGCGATGAGGGAAATCCATTTGTTTGCAGCAGCGGGAGACTTTGCAACGACCATAAGCCCGGAAGTTTCCTTGTCGAGGCGGTGAACAAGATAAACTTTATAGCCGGTCTGTCTGGAAAGTTCTTCATCTAAGGGATGGGCAATTCCCGCTCCGCCCTGAACGCTGACCCCGGCTTCCTTGTTTATGAGAAGAATTTCGTCATTTTCGTATATTATCTCTGTCGTTTTCATCCGAATTTTATTGTAGCAGATTTTTAATTTTTGAATAAACCGACAAATGTCGAGTTAAAAAGGGAAAGGAAAATGAAAAATCTTTTTATAAAACGTTCACGGCTTTTTCTTCTGATGCTGGTGATTTTTACAGGTTTTAAGGCAAATGCAGAAGTCATTTCGGGCGAAAAGTTTAAATATTCGCTTGATCTGCCCGAAATGTTTGAAATTACGGATTTGTCGGAAGACGAACGTTCCATTCTTTTTGAACACAAACTGCTGCCGGTTCAGACGGTTATCCGCGTGTGGAGCAGGACCGATTTTAAAGACAGTCAGGCGGCTCTAAGTTCTACAATGCAGAAAATCTATGCAGAAGGAAACGTGACGGGCATAAAATGGAGAAACCGCGCGTGCGCCGTAAGTCAGCTTGAAATAAGCGAAAAGGCGCTGGGGCAGAAAATGAGCGGCTGGGGAATTTGCACTCCCCTTTCGGACTCTGAAGATTTTCTGACAGTCCTTGCGTTTGCGCCGGCAGACAAGGCTTATGACTGCGAACAGTTCATTCTTTCGGTTCTCGACAGCGTGATGATTGATCAGGGAAGTTTTAAGGAAGCAGGAATCATTACGGCGTTTGCATTTCCAGAAACCGGGACAAAAAAGACTGTACTGAATATCGGCGGGAAGAAAATTGAAACAACTCTCGACAAAAGCGACGCAGAAGCAAACAAATTCGTCGTTGACCGGGAATTTGCCGTTTTTAAGATTTTCGTAAATCAGAAATGCTGGAAAGAAGCATGGCAGCGTTTCTACAGAATGATTGCAAAAGATGCGATGGGACGCGTAAAAAAAGCCTCGTTCGACATTCTCACCGCACTTATAGATGACTGCCGGAAAATTGAACCGGAGTTCCCGGAAGCAGCACTCGCACAGAAACTCTTAACGTGGACACAGGGCTTTTCGTACGAAAGACCGTCGGCAACTGCGGACAGGGCAGATTTTACGGACATTCCGTCCGTGCTTGAAGGCAAAGGTTCAGACTGCGACAGCCGCTCAATGCTTTTAATGCTTTTGTACAAAAACATGGGTCTGGATTCAGTCATGTTCATCAGCGTGGATTACAGCCATGCAATGGTCGGTATTTACCTTGAAGGAAAACAGGGACAGACATACACTCTGAACGGCAAAGACTACCTTTTCGGCGAAACAACCGCTAAAAACCTGACCTTCGGCATGATAGCAAGTGACATGCTGGACAGGACAAAATGGATTCCGGTAGAAATGTACTGACCACAATTTTTTGCAATAAATTCAAATAGTCTCCCACCGGGAACCTGCCACGAGCCGCGTGGTTGAGACAAGCTCAAGACGTGGCTCGTGGTCAGAACCCCGGCTACGGCTATTTGACATTAAAACAAACTGTGCAAGAGAGGAAAATAAAAAGCATCGTTTTACTGTCGGAGAAAGGGTCTTCTTACTGTCGGTGAAAGGG
>CAVJKK010000099.1:0-5635 GCA_963649855.1 Anaerovoracaceae bacterium | reverse complement strand
CTCGACATTCAACCTGAAACATTAAAATCATTTTTCAATTTATTGAAAGCCACTTCGGATATTCTGTTGAAACCAGTTTTTCCATGCTGCTGGTCGTGTAGCCGTAACCGTTGCGGCGTTCAAGGGAAAGGTCGTTGAAGTCTTCCACGTACTTGCAGCCGCGGTCGCACCAGATCGGGCTTAAAACTGCCGGGTACGTTCCCTGTATTGGTTTTCTTGCCCCTGTTTCAACGTCAAAGCTGGAATCCAGCGCATAAAAGCGCGCCCACAGGTCTTTTGCGCCGGAAACATCTTCAAGCCGCTGTTCATAGTCGCTGTAGCGTCCGTTTAACACGCTTCCCTCCCGGGAAATTTTTACGAGCTTTTTATCGTGGATACGGATGTCGTCCCGGTCAAAAAACTCACATGCTGCAATGACTGCGTTCTTTACTTCCTGCGAAGGATTTTCTATCTTCATCAGAAGTTCAACGACTTTTTTAGATTCCGAAGAACAGATTGAAGGCGGTTCAAACTCCCTTGCCCAGATCGGCGCATAATTTTCGTAACTGTGCTGCTGACACCACGCGGTAAGGAGCTTTGTTCCGTCTGAAAGCGTTACCGTAATCTGGCATTTCAGGATACATTCAATCCCGTGCTCGTAGGCATTTTTCGCCTTCGTGCGCATTTCTGAACTGAAAAACGGATAGAGTTCTGTATTCTCCGCAACTTCATTCAAAAAAGAAAGGACGTCCGACATGACGTCATCATTAAAAGTGATCGCATAGACGTCAGCCCCCGTAAAGCCGCCGGTTTTCGGTTCCTGTGCATTTAAAATCCACGTTAAGGCGCGCTCTGCACATTCTGCGTATCTCTTTTCCGGAATCTGGGCGTAAACCTGCGCAAGATAGCGGATTTCAGAAAAAATGTTGCGGTTATCCATCGTACTGCCGTTTGACTGCGTCTTTAACTCATAAGTTACGGGCAGAATCTTTTTATTCTTTTCTTTGAGGGCACAGAGTTCTTCAAGCGTGTATTTTCGCTGAAAATCGAGGTTCTTTGCCCAGCCGCCGTCAGGGTTCTGCAGAAAGAGCATGTTCTCGGCAATGCCTGCAATCTGCGTGCTGTCGTAAAGTTCGTACGGCGGCTTTTCGTCCGGGTAGACGTAGCGCGCATGACTGAAACCGTCGGAAAACTCGTTCAAGGAAATGGAATCGTAAGTGCCTTGTGTATACTTCTGGAACTTTTCCTGACTCTGATAAACAGAAAGAGTCAAATCCAGCTCAGAAGAGTTAATGGAAGAATCGCCAGAAGATGAACTTGAAGCACAGCCGGCAGCAAAAAACGTACAAAATGCAAAAACAGGAAGAAATATCTTTTTCATGGGAATAATTATAGGGTCACTTTCCGCTTTTTTGCAATTTAAAGTCAAAAAAAAGGCACCGCCATCTCTGGCAGTGCCTGTCATCATTCAAAACAGATTACTCTGTCGGGCGTTTTTTAAGGCTCTTGCTTTCTGTGATTGCGCGGCCTTCTCCAACGCTCTGTTCCATCATTGCGCGTACTTTAAGGGGAAGTCCGAACAGAGTGATGAAGCCCTGTGCGTCTTTGTGGTCGTAAAGTTCTCCCGTCGTGAACGAAGCAATGTTTTCGTTGTAGAGGCTGTATTTTGAATCTGAACCTGCAGCGCGGATCTGTCCTTTTACGAGCTTGACTTTCGTCCAGCCTGTAACCGTCTGCTGTGTTGAATCAACGAATGCCATGAGTGCATCGTACAGCGGTGTGAATACTTTTCCGTCGTAAATGAGTTCTGCAAGGCGGAGGGCAACCTGCTGCTTGTAGTGGTAAGTGTCGCGGTCAAGGCAGATGTGATCCATCATTCTGTGCGCAAAGTAAAGGACTGTTCCTGCCGGAGTTTCGTAAACCCCGCGGCTCTTCATTCCGACACAGCGGTTTTCACAGATGTCTGCAATTCCAACGCCGTTGCGGCCTGCAATTTTATTGAGTTCGAGCATGAGATCAAGACCGTTCATCTTTTTGCCGTTCAGGCTTACAGGAATGCCTTTTTCCCACTCAATCGTTACGTATTCGCCTTCGCCTGCTTCTTCAGGAACAACCGTGTTCTTGAGCATGTGCTTGAAGTTCGGTTCGTTTGAAGTCTTTTCAAGTTCAAGACCTTCGTGGCTGATGTGCCAGATGTTTTCGTCGCGTGAATAAGACTGGTCTTTTTTCATCGGAACTTCGAGGTTGCGGTCTTCAAGGAATTTGATTTCTGCTTCGCGGCTGTCCATGTTCCATTTCGGGTCGCGCCATGCAGCGATTACCTTGAGGTCCGGCGCAAATGCCTTGATTGCAAGTTCAAAGCGAACCTGATCATTGCCTTTTCCTGTTGCACCGTGGCAGATTGCAACGGCACCTTCCTGACGTGCATATTCAACGAGGATTTTTCCGATTAAAGGACGTGCAGTTGAAGTTCCGAGAAGATATTCGTCTTCGTAAACGGCGTTTGCCTTGAGTGCCGGCCAGATGTATTCTTCAACGTATTCCTGACGTGCATCAACGACGTAGCAGGCAGAAGCACCAGTTTTAAGCGCGCGTGCCTTGATATGTTCCCAGTCATCGCACTGACCGACGTCAATGCAGACAGCAATTACATCATAATCATAATTTTCTTTGAGCCATGGAATGATGACTGTCGTGTCCAGTCCACCTGAATAAGCAAGAACAACCTTATCCTTTGCCATATGAATCTCCTAAAAACCGTTCACATTTTTCAAAAAACGGTCTTTTTATGCATATTTATACAAATATCCTAGTATTTTATGAAATTTTATGCAATAGAAAACAACTGTCCGGTGAACAGGAGGCTTTTTTCCCTAAACGTACAGCGTTAAAAGTTCTTCAAGGATTTTTTCCATCACGCCAAAACTTTCGGGGGTGAGGCTCAAGAAATTGTCGTACGGGGTGTGGAAAAGCCGCCAGGTTACGGGCATTTTTTCCTGATACTTGAACTTAAAGTCGGCGTCATCGTCGAGGCGGACGTTCATCACGGCTTTTTCAAGATTTTTGTCTTTCATGAGTTCCATGTAATAAGCCGACGCTTCTTCTTCCGGCAGCATGGTGACTGCGACGGCAGGAATTCCGCAGGCAAGAAATCCCGCATTGTCACTGTAAGGCACGGGAAGCGTGAGCCAGTTGTTCGGGCTTACCGTGCGGAGGATTTTCTGAGTACGGTCAAAAAGCGAAGCAAACCGTTTTATGAACGCGGAATTTGACTTTACGTTTTGAAGAACTGAAAGTCCTGCGCGGGCTAAAACCGGCGTCGTTCCCCTGCCCACAGAGTCAAAAACAAAAACGTCATCGTCTGTTATTCCAAGTTTCTTAAAAAGTTCTGCAAGTGCAAAAGCTCCCTGACCGCTCACGCCTTCTTCGCCAAGTTCTTCGCCGTCCGTAAAAAACATGCGGATATTCGTCGTCTTTCCCCTGCACGCAAGTTCGTTTACGCGCACCGCAAAGTCTGCAAGGGCAAAATCTGCCGAACTGTTGTCGTTCGCCCCCGGACTGTCTGGAACGATGTCGTAGTGAGCAATCAGTGTTTTTATCTTGAACTGAGGATTATAGGATGATGAAGGGAAATTGACGTAAATGTGCTTTTTACTGCCGAGAGAAATGACCGAAGTTTCTACACCGCGGCTGTGCAGATATTCACGCAGAAAAGCGAGTCTGTCGGTGCCGGGCGTAAGATATGCTTCGTATTCTTCTGGAAGTGCCGTCATTTTTAGCCGTTAAGCGATGAAAGGGGAACAGGACTTGGAGAAGTCGTTGCGTTGTCGAGTTTTGAGAATTCTTCAAGCAGTTCTTTCTGTTTTGGTGAAAGGCGTGAAGGAACCTGAACGAGAATCTTGATGTAAAGGTCACCTTTGCGCGTTGAATTCAAGACAGGAACTCCTTCGTTTTTTATGCGCAGGAGTTTTCCGTTCTGTGTGCCTGCCGGCAGCTTAAATTCGATTTTCTTGCCGTCGAGCGTCGTGATGAATATAGTTTCGCCAAGAGCCGCCTGTGCCATCGTAACCGGTACTGCACAGTAAAGATCCTGACCGCTTCTTTCAAAATAATTGTGGGATTCAACGTGAAGAACGACGATGAGGTCGCCCGGCTGTCCGCCGTTTTTACCCGCATCTCCTTCCCCATGAATTGCAATGCGTTTTCCGTCGTCAACTCCCGCCGGAATTGAAAGGGTAACGCGCTTTGATTTTTCCTGAACGCCGGAACCGCGGCACGAAGGACAAGGCTTGTCGATTACAGTTCCTTCCCCGTGACACGCCGAACATGGCTGCTGTACTGCAAAGAATCCTGCCTGACGCCTTACCTGACCGCTGCCGCCGCACACAGAACAGGTCTTGCGGCTTCCGCCTTTTGCAGCTCCGCTTCCGCCACAGTCCGGACAGTTTTCATTATGTGAAAATTTGATTTCAGCCTTTGTGCCGTAAACTGCGTCTTTGAATGAAATATTTAAATCGTAGCGTAAACTCTGTCCCTGCTGAGGAGCATTAGGACTGTGGCTTCTTGAAGATGAACGGCCGCCGCCGAAAATTCCTTCAAAAATATCGCCGAAACCGCCGCCCATTCCGCCGAAGAGGTCTGAAAAGTCGTGGAAGGCATGACTTCCTGAAAATCCGCCTGCACCACCGCCAAAGCCTGCGTTTCCGTCTAAGCCTGCAAAACCGTACTGATCATAAATCGGGCGTTTCTGGTCGTCGGAAAGAACTTCGTAAGCTTCCGTCGCTTCCTTGAATTTTTCTTCCGCTTCCTTGTTGCCCGGGTTTCTGTCCGGATGATATTTGATGGCAAGTTTTCTGTACGCCTTTTTAATTTCATCCGCAGACGCACCTTTTTGAATTCCTAATACTTCGTAATAATCACGCTTTGCAGCCATTTTATTCCGTCCCGTTTCTGCCTCACTCCACCGGTGAAGCACTCTTTAAAAAACTAAATCAGCCTTACAGTAAACCGAACAACATTTAGTTCCGGTAAATCTGTCCGGCTGATTGGTAATAAGAAAGTCAGTCATAAAGCCGCCCTTTAAAGGCAGCCTCAGCAATATGACTTTTTATTTGTCGTCGTGAACTTCGTAGTCAACGTCGTCAGCAGTTCCCTTGTCAAAACCGCTCTTTGAAGAAGAGTCCCCCTGAGCATTGCCTGCATCAGCATTAGCACCGGCACCTGCATTTGCGCCCGGCTGTGCACCTGCTGCTCCCTGCTGCTTGTAAACCTCTTCTGCAATCTTGTAAGAAGCCTGCTTCAGGCTTTCAGTCTTAGCCTTGATTTCTTCAGTGTTGCCTGATTCAAGTGCTTTCTTGAGTTCTGCAACTGCGTCTTCAACCTTCTGTTTTTCGCCGCCGGAAACTTTGTCGCCAAGGTCTTTGAGACTCTTTTCCGTAGCGTAGATGAGGCTGTCTGCTTCATTCTTGACGTCGATTGCTTCGCGCTGTTTTTTGTCTTCGTCTGCGTGAGCTTCCGCATCTTTTACCATGCGTTCGATTTCTTCCTTGCTCAAGCCTGAAGAAGAAGTAATCTGAATGTGCTGTTCCTTGCCCGTTCCCATATCCTTTGCAGAAACATGAACAATACCGTTTGCATCAATATCGAATGTAACTTC
>CAVJKK010000098.1:0-5662 GCA_963649855.1 Anaerovoracaceae bacterium | reverse complement strand
TCCCGCCGCGTTGAACCAGTAAACAAGCGGTCCTTCGTTTGAACGGCACACAACCACGAGTTCATTGTTTTTTGTAGCGTAGATATTTTTGATGTAAGGAAACGGAGTTCCGCCCGGTCCCTGCTGTCCGATGTAGTCGATGAAAGAGCCGTCGCTGTCAAAGCGCAGGACGATGTAGTCAAGGAGAAGGCGGTTTTCAGTGTCGTTTTCCTGGCGTTCCGGGGGAAGTGTGTCCACAGCGTAAAGGCATTTTTTTGAATCAACTGCAAGAGGTCCCGGATTGTTGAACGGGTATTCAATTGCTTTTTTCGTTGAATTGACGGAATCCGTGTCTGCAAAGGATGGGGCTTTTGTCGTCTCTGAATTGTAGTAGAGCGTCAGAAGATCGCCATAAGAGTTCAGCTCCATGATTTTTTTTGATTCACCGTTGGCAATATAGAAGAATCCGCCGCTCATCGTCATGAAGGTGTTTATGTTCCCGGAAGTGCTCAGGTTGAAAAGATTGAGTTCATCTTCAAAACTGCCGTAATTTATCGTAAAAAGCGTGTTTTCGCTGATTGAAGCGACTCCATTTGAACGGCTGCACGAATTGAAGGCAAGCGCACCGAGTGCGAGAAGAGAAGCGCAGAGCGGTTTTAGTTTTTTTGACATACTGAATTGCATTTTTTTAGTTCCGATTTAAAGAATATAAAATTGGTTTGAGCGCGTCAACGAGGACAAAAAAAGCCGTCTCTAATCAATTTTTTATAGTTTTTTTCCTATTCTCTGGAAGTATTTTTCAGTATATTATAAACATTATGTTAGATAAAATTTTCACTGCGATTTTCGGTTCTCAAAATGACCGTGATGTAAAAAAATTAAGACCTATTGTTGAACAGGTCAATGCAAAAGAAGAGTGGGCTAAATCCCTTGCTGCGGAAGACTTCCCTAAACAGACCCAGATTTTTAAGGAACGCCTTGCAAAAGGTGAAACGCTTGATGACATTCTGCCGGAAGCGTTTGCCCTCTGCCGTGAAGCGGCTTTCCGTGTGCGCGGTGAACGTGCCTATGACGTTCAGGTGATGGGTTCAATCAACCTTCACATGGGACGCATTACAGAAATGAAAACCGGTGAAGGAAAGACCCTTGTTGCCGTTGCTCCTTCTTACCTCAACTCCCTGACGGGAAAAGGCGTTCACGTCGTAACTGTAAACGACTATCTTGCAGAGCGCGATGCAAACACGATGCGCCCTGTTTTTGCCTACCTCGGCTGTACGGTCGGTGCAATCCTTTCAAATATGGATAACGAAGCCCGCCGCGAAGCCTATGCCTGCGACATCACTTACGGTACGAACAACGAATTCGGTTTTGACTATCTGCGCGACAACATGCAGGTTGAACTCAAAAGAAAGGTTCAGCGCGGATTCAATTATTGTATCGTGGACGAAATCGACTCAATTCTCATCGATGAAGCCCGCACTCCGCTCATCATTTCAGGTGCCGGCGAAGATGATACGTACAAATATTACGAAGTTGACAAATACGTCGGCGAATTTACGGAAGTAAAGAAAGATCCTGCCACAGACGACTACCCTGACGAAGTTCAGATGACTCCGGAAGAAAGGGCTGCGATGGAAGGCGACTACAAGATTGATGAAAAATCAAAGCGCATTTCGTTCACAGACAAGGGTATGGATCATATCGAAAGAATCCTTCACCAGCACAACATGATTGCGGCGGATTCAAAACTCCAGGACGAACAGAACTTTGAATTCCTGCATTATTTTACGCAGGCTCTGCGCGCTCATCTCCTCTATCAGAATGATGTTGACTACGTCGTAAAAGAAGGACAGGTTCAGATTGTAGACGAATTTACCGGACGTATCCTCGAAGGACGGCGCTATTCAGACGGTCTGCACCAGGCAATTGAAGCAAAGGAACACGTAAAGATTGCACAGCGCAACCGCACGATGGCAACGGTTACGTTCCAGAACTTCTTCAGAATGTACGACAAGCTTTCTGGTATGACGGGTACAGCCCAGACCGAAGCGGTTGAATTTGCAAAAATCTACAAACTCGACGTTGTTGCAATTCCGACAAATCTTCCGGTAGCCCGCATTGACGAGCAGGACGAAGTTTATCTGAACGAAGAGGACAAGTGGCATGCAATCGTAAAGGAAATCAAGGCAGCGCACGAAAAGGGGCAGCCGATTCTTGTCGGTACAGTTTCCGTTGAAAAGTCAGAACATCTTTCGGCACTCCTTACGCAGGCAGGCATCCGCCACGAAGTCCTGAACGCAAAGAACCATGCGCGCGAAGCGTTGATTATCGCAGAAGCCGGTGCAAAAGGTGCCGTAACTGTTGCAACGAACATGGCAGGTCGTGGTACTGATATTAAGCTCGGCGGAAGTTACGAAACCCGCGCGGTAAAACGTGCCGGCATAAATGCAACTCCGGAACAGTTAAAAGAAGCCATTGCAGTCGAAAAAGAAAATTGGCTTAAAGATTATGAAGAAGTAAAGGCACTTGGCGGACTTTACGTAATCGGTTCGGAACGCCACGAATCGCGCCGTATCGACAACCAGCTGCGCGGACGTTCAGGACGACAGGGCGACCCGGGACGCTCGAAATTCTTTATTTCCATGGACGATGACCTTATGCGCCTCTTCGGCGGTGAACGCATGAAGCACATAATGACGAAAATCGGAATGGAACCGGGCGAGCCGATCTATCACCCGTGGCTCACAAAAGGAATCGAAAACGCTCAGAAAAAAGTAGAAGAGCGCAACTTTGAAATCCGTAAAAACCTGATTGATTATGACGACGTATTGAACGATCAGCGCGAGTTCATCTACGAACAGCGCGACGGTATTCTTTCCGACGAAAAACTTTCAGAGAGAATCATGGCAACCGCCCGCGACTATCTCGAACAGTGGTTTGAAGAATATTCACACAACCGCAAAAACGGACTTGCAGGGCTTCTGGAACAGATCCGCGAAAACTTCGGGGTTCAGCTTCCTGCACAGGACACGACGGTTGATGCAGTTCTTGCACTTTTGCAGAACGACCTTACAGAAAAAGAATCACTTGTCGGACACGAACAGTTCAACCTGTTTATCCGCTATCAGTATCTGCAGTTAATCGACAGAAAGTGGCTTGACCAGCTTGAATTCCTCGACGGATTGCGCGAAGCAGTTCACCTGCGCTCATATTCATCAAAAAATCCTTTGACAGAGTACAAGATTGACGGTTTCAACGCATTTGAAGAAATGATTGAAAAAATCCGCCTTACGATTGCCGGTCGTGTGTTCAAGGTCAGAATCCAGATAAACGCAGCACCTCAGCCGGTACAGCGCAACGTTCAGATGAATGCACAGCATCAGGAAGCACAGAGCATGGGCGAAAGTGCAAATGCTCAGCGTACAAACGTAAATGCATATCAGAGCCGGCAGGCAGCAAACCGTGTCATGGCGGGCGGAAGACAGGGACAGGGCGTAACAGTCCGCCGTACAGTTCCGAAAGTCGGCAGAAATGACCCGTGTCCATGTGGCAGCGGCAAAAAATACAAGCAGTGCCACGGAAGATAGACGTTTTTAATTTTACGGGGCTTCGGTTTTTAGTGCAATCTTTGGCACAGTTTGTTTTAATATCAAATAGCCGTAGCCGGGGTTCTGACACAGACGCGTCTTGAGCTTGCTCAACCACGCGGCTCGTGGCAGGTTCCCGGCGGAGGCTATTTGAAGTTACTAAAATAACTCAGACAGTTTTCTTTTCTTTGTTCCTTCTGAAAATACTTCTGAAAATCAGCCTTGCTAAAGGTCCCGCAATGAAAAGCTGGACAGGCAGAGCCATTACAAAGTTCTTGCAGTAAGTCACTAAATAGTCCGGAATAAAGTTGCCCGTAAAGCCGTAGCCGTGCCATACGCCGATGATGCTTGCAAACGCAACCTGAAAAACAACCGTAAAAATCTGAATCGAAAAGATGATGAAAATCGGACGGTCAGTAAACGTTACGATTCTGAAAGCGCATTTTTTAGCAAGATGACTCGAAATAAAAAACGCACACAGCCCGATTATGATAAATTCAATCCACATACCCTTTAACGCAATTAAAAATGTAGCGTTCGTAAAACCTGCACCCGCAAGTACGGTGTTGTAGAGCGTCATAATGTAAACCATTAAGAACGCAGTGACTGCGGTAAAAACCACAGATTCCAGTTTTGTTTCTGGCATAATTCCCCCAAAAAACAGAAAGCCCCGCAGACAGCATTTGCCTGCAGGGCTTTTGTGAAAAAAATTAAGTTGCGGTAATTTAGCATTTTCAAAAAAACGTGTCAAACAGAAAAAAATTAACGCCTTTGTCTTGAAAACAAATAAAACTGCGTTATAATAAATAACAGATTGTTAAACAAATCTTATTGATAAAATAAGGCAGAGAGGTTCAGGGTGTTCTCAGTTCTCAGTTAGAAATAAATCTCTTTTCAAAAAATATATTCCACAAAAATTAAAAGCACAGACAGTGCGCCGGTTGAGGTATTCAAAACCGTGCAAACAGTCTGTGCTTTTTGTTTTTAAATTCAAAATGTTCATCAGATAAGGAGAAAGCGATGAAAAAAGTTTTTAAGGTTCTTGCCACAGTTTTTGCGGTAAGTGTTATGTCTGGGTTTGCAGGGTGCAAGACGGAAACGGATGACAGTCCTGCAACTACAGAAACAACGGAGACTATACCAGAAGGCTTTGTAAAAGTAGCTGGTACAACAATCATAGGTGTAGCTTACGAAAACAAATGCACAGGAGCATTCCCTGCTGGCCGTACTGTAACATTAAGCGACTTTTACATGAGTGAGTACGAAATAACTCAGGCAGAGTACAAGGCTGTAATGCAGAATCAGGAAGTTACAGTTGATGGGACAGAATACACACTTGCAGCCGAACCGTCTTATTGTACAGAAGCCAATAAATCAACTTACGGAGTAAATTTTGGAACTGATTACGGTAACCGCCCTGTAGAAGGCGTTACCTGGTACGACGCAGTATATTTTTGTAATGCAAAAAGCACAAAGGAAGGTCTTAAGCCTGCGTATGAAATTACAGTTACAAGTGTAAATAATAATCATATAAAAGGTGCAACCGTGACTTTAGTTGATGGCGCCAACGGATACCGTCTGCCAACCGAAGCCGAATGGGAATATGCAGCCCGTGGTGGCGACCCTGAAGCAGATGACTGGAACTACGTATTTAGCGGAGCGACAACAGAGAATGGAACTTATGGTAGTTCTTCAGATTCTACTACTTCTGATAGTGCTCTAGATGCAGTAGGTTGGTACAGCCAAAATAATAAAACAGGAAAAACAACATCTGACTCACAAATAAGCTCTGCAGATGGCAAAGGAACCCACGAAGTAGGTAAAAAGGCAGCAAACCGATTAGGTCTTTACGACATGAGCGGCAACGTATGGGAGTGGTGTTACGATTGGTATGACAGCAGTGTATCTAGTAGTACCGACGCCACTGGCCCCGCGTCTGGCGAATATCGCGTTTGCCGCGGGGGCAGCTTGTTTAACGGCGCCTACTGCTGCACCGTTTCCTTCCGGAGCAAAGCCGTCCCGAGCAACCGCAACTACATCATTGGTTTTCGTGTGGTTCGTTCTGCAAAGTAAGCAGTAATAGATGCTGAGCTAAA